>CAYXLL010000034.1:0-5859 GCA_964465875.1 uncultured Candidatus Saccharibacteria bacterium | reverse complement strand
GGCTCTGGCATTTTTACCGGCCGATTAACCAAAAATACAGTTACAAAGAAACTTATAGTTCGCAAAGGTAAAGCATCAAGGCCGTCAATTAATTCTAGGGCTCCAGCCACAAAATTTTGAATATTTTTTATTCCTGGTCTTAGTATAGACCAAATAATTAAAGTAATCCAACAGAAAACATCCACTAATTTATTTAGAACGACAATAGCAACATCTAAAATTGGTACCTCTAGCAGAAAGGTAGCTATTATTTCAAACAAGTCAGCTCCGCCAAAAATTAGAGTTAAGATGATTATCTCTGGTAACGATATTTTTTGTTGATTTTGTTCTTCGTCCATGTTGCTTACATTATTATATATTACCTTCTTCTTGCTCTAATAATTGAGCTGGGCTAGTGGTTATAATTTGATCTTCAAAATATGAAGCAATTATTTGGATTGCTACATGCTGGAGCCCAGCAAAGAACAGCCCTTCGCCAATGCTAGCTTCTAATAATAAAGCTTTTTCGGTTTCAGTGAGATTAAAGGTCTGTTGGACTAAATTTATAGTAGCAGGAGATTGTTTCAGTAATAAAGCTAGAGATGAGTTAGTAATGATAGGTTTGCCAAAAGGAGATCCCAAAAAATCTTCTACATCTTGAGTGATTGTAGTAACACCTAAATAATATTTTCTTGCTCTTTTAACTAGCGAGAAAAGAAAAGAAGCGCTATCTGGATATTTCATCATCCACCAAGCTTCATCGATTACTAAAATTCTTTGCTTCATCTCAACCCTTATAAGATTCCAGATAAAATTTAATACTACATACATAGCGATAGGTCTTAATTCATCTTCAAGATCTCTAATCGAGAAAACAATAAAACGATTATTAACATCCACTGAAGTGGCTTTATTTGTAAAACCAGCATAACTACCTTTAGTGAATTTATATAATCTTTCAGCAAGAGCTTGACCACCTTCCATGCTATTAAGAACAGTTTGAAAGTCTTCAAGAAGTGGCGGCGGGGCTTTAGAAAAATCTTCACGTTCAGGAGTAATATTGCGCGAAGCATAAGTTTCAATTAAAGCGCGATCAAGTAGAGCTTCTTCTTCAGCAGTCATTTCTCCAAGCATTAATTTTAGAAGGCCCGTAAGATTTACAATATGCGAACGAAATGTTTCAGCTGGCGATTCTCCTTTCGCTATTGGCGGAATATCAAAGGGATTAATTGCGTTTTCAGACGTTAAAGAAATATTGATAAAACTTCCTCCAACTGCTTCTGCTAGTCTTTGGTATTCGTTTTCGGGGTCGATTACTAAAACATCAGTACCAAACATTAGCGATCTTAAAATTTCTAATTTTGTAGCATAAGATTTTCCAGCACCAGCAACAGCGAAAACAACTTTATTCGCATTTTCTAAGGAAAAACGATCAAAAATAATTAAACTATTATTTTGACGATTTATACCTTGAAGCACTCCTTCATCAGAAGTTAAGTCTAAAGAAATAAAAGGAAAGAAAGAAGAAACTGGTCCAGAATTTAATGGAGTATGAATTAAAAGTTTATCTTGTGCAAGAGGAAGGCTTGACCTAAAGCCTTCTATCTGCTGGAAAAGAGCTGGCTTGATATAAACTAAATGTTCTTCAAATAAAGAAACTATTTTATCTTCTAATTTAGTAAGTTCTTCGAGAGAAGAAGCATAAATTGTTAAATAAATTCCTACGTCAAAAAGTTTTTCTTGAGCTTGTTGAAGAGCATCTCTTAGCATTTCGACGTCTTGAAAAGCAGTTTCAAGAAGCGGATCTCTAATTTTACCTTTCTCTTCATTGTCCATAAGTTGAGCTTGAATTTGGGTGGCTTTTTTTCGAAGATTTCTTAAAGCCAAGCTTGTGTCAATTGGATGGACAAAAATTGAGATATCTAATAAATTAGGAAAATTAATAATAGGATCAAACCACCCAGTTGATAAATAGCGAGGGTAAGTAAAAACGAAGAGATTTTTGAGAAAGAAATCACCAAGTCGTAGATAATTAGAATTAACTTCTAGCGCCGCTGGGGCAATAACATCAGAGGTGTCTTTGATTGAAGGTGTATAGGCTTTTGGTATTTTTATCTGTTCCATGTTTTTAACAAATTAATTATTAATTTTATTCTTCAGCAATTTCTAATTCTTTTTTCTTCACTGATGGATTATATAAATTATAAAAAAGTTCGATTAATTCATCATCATTTAACGGCACTGCCCTAAGTCCAATCTGGTTTAAACCATAAATTACTTGGTCGGTGCGCTGATCGAGTTGATGGACTTTTTCTTCAAAAGATTGACTTATGGTTGAGCTATTATTTTGTGCTCCGCCTTTAACTAATTGGAAAACTTTTTGTCCTCCTTTCGGTAATTGAATAGTATCATAAGGAACTACTACAAAAAAAGTTTTTGTCATAATTTCGTTTTCAGATATAAAAGAGTTAATAAACTGAATATATTCGCCGATTTGGTTTCTTAAAAGTTCATTAGTTTCTGTGCTTTCTCTTTCTCGAAGTTTTTTAAGATAAGTATTAATATTTAATCGTCGAGAATGAACAACTATTTGGAGAGAAAAATCTAAAGAATTTAGAAAGTCTTGATAAGTATAAAGGATAGCATTTTGTTCTTCTTCGGATTTTAATTCAAAATTAATTCCAGAAACCATTAAAATTCTTCGGATTCCTCCATTTTTTAAAATCACCAATCCATCTTTTATCTCTTCAATGTCAACAAATTGTTGAGTTGCTTTTGATGTTTGATTAGGCATATTCTAATTAATAAATCTAAATTCTAAAATCTAAATTACAAATTAAGCTCAAATGACAAAAAATTTTTAAAAACTTAATAACTTTTGAATTTTGAATTAAATTTGGCATTTAGATTTTAGATTTGATATTTGGTTTTGGATTTTTATTTATAGTCTACTCTTTTGGCAATTTCTTTTTGACCAGAAAGCTTCCTAAATAGTTCAAATTTTTGGGTTGATTCACCTATTGGTGTATTTATTTTTTCTCTTTTTGGCAGAGGATTTTTTGTTGTTAAGAGATCTCTCCAAAGATTTTTAACGTCAGGCATTTCAGAAAAAAAATCTTTTAAAGAATTTCTTTTTGCAACTACATTTTCTTCTCTTTGCTCTTTAATTTCTTTCGTCTCTGGGAGAGTAACTTCTTCTACGATTGCTTCTCTTTGCCAAAGATAAAGTTTAGGCTGGATAAGAAAGCGAATAGCTGAGAAAAATATTTTTTCCAATGGCTGGCCATTGATTTTAACAAAAGCAAAGGCTGAACCAATGCTTATTATTATAAGCGCCATAATAGTCCAGAGCCAAAACTGAACAACATAAAATAACATAAAACATATTCCTGCTGCTCCAGCAATAAACAAAAATTGTTTAATTGTCAATGGTCCAATAATTTTATCTTCTGTCTCAATAAATTGTGGAACTTGAAATTGCATATAACGATATCTTTACGAATGTACTAATTAGATTAATATACAAATAGTTTTTAGAAAATTCGTAAACTTAGTAAATATTTGCATATTCTAAAAATTAGTATATTAGTAAGGTTATTTTTTTCTTAGATCAATTATATCATTTTTTGACTCTTGTTCTTCTTCGACTTGGGTTTTTACTTTTTGTAAGGTTTCTAAATCAACCATTTCTTTTTCTTTTAATGCTGATTCAATTTTGGGTTTTTCGTCCACTTGTTGAGGTAATTGAGGCGGGAGGGTGGAGGGTTGTGGCAGTTCTTCCATTTTAGACAGATGCGAAGGTGGCATAGGAGGTGAAGGAGGTTGTGGTATAGTAGAGGATTTTTGAGTAGTTTCTGGCATTACGCTTAATGTTGTTAAAGAATCTTTTTTAGGAGCTGTTATTGAACTCAATGATGCTTCGGATTTTCCAAAAATAATTTTTGGTTCTTCTTTGCTTTGTTCTTGGGTTGGCGCTGTTTTAGGTTCAAATTGAGAATAATGTACTACTTTGAATGTTGGCGCTTCTGTTTTTGCGCTTTTTTGCTCTTGGGTAGGTTTTATGGTTGGAGCTTCGATTTGAGCTTTTACTTTTTCTTTTTCTGTTTTTCTTTCTTTTTTAGAAAATAACCCAAATAATCCTCCTAATGAAGATTTTTGGCTTGGCGTTTTCAAAGAAGCTGTCTCTGGCTTAAAAAGAATTGCTGGGCCTGATGGCATAGTAGTTGAAGAAGAAGTAGGAATCGATGAAGGTATGGGTGGTTGAGAAAGAGGTTTTGGAGTAATAGTTGGTGGTGTTGGCGCTGTTGGAATATTTGGTTTAACTTCTTCTTTTTGCCTTAAATCTATTGGCGGTGGTGAAATTTTTACTTCCTCTTTTGGTTTTTCTGGAACTAAAGGAATTTCTTCTCCCTCTTCTAATGGCGGTAGTGGTGAATAGACCTTATCTATTTCTTCTTTAAGCGGGGCAAAAATTCTTTTATTAATATCTTGGCTAATGCTATCAGCGATTTTGAAATTTACCCCAATTACTTCCTGAAGTTCTTTTCTCATGTCTTCTGGGTGGAGAAAGCCAAGAAGCACCTCAGCAGTCACCATTGCCACATCTTCAACCCATTCTTTTTTCAGATAATTTGTCTGGCAGATATTATCAATAATCTTAAAAGAAGTCGGCGAGCTCAAAGCTGTTTTAAGTTTTTCTGATAATTGTCTAAACCTTTTTTGAATTTCTTGTTCAGGAATTAAAAGCATATTAGTTTGGTTTAATTATTTCTTCCCCCCGCCGAATGGTGGAATAAATTTTTTCCCTTCTTTTCCTCGAAAGAACTTCATTCTATCTATTAATATCTCTATTAGACCGGTTGGTTCCATGGCTACACCTCGCTGTGGTGGTTTTGGTTTAATTGGACGGTGGCCATAGCCGAAGTCAGAAATTCGTCTCGTCGTACTTATAATGCCCCTGCCAATTCTACTTCCTCCGACGGCTTGTTGATGCGCCCATTGACCAACTCGTGCTGTAATGTCCCTGTTTGCAACAAATCTGCTTAATCCCCTCGCAGCGAAAAGACCAACTCCAGCACCAACCGCAGTAGCGCCAGCAATAACAGCACGGGCGCCAGCAAGAGAGAGACTATTCGCAATAATAAGCCCACCCAGAAGAATGCCGGTCATAATAAATAAATTGCCAATAATACTTCCGGTAGCAGTGCCAGCAGAAACTGCAGTATTAGAAGAGGCACCTATAAGATTTTGAAAGGTTGCATTATCGTGAGCGCTAAACGCCAAGTATATAAAAAATGTCATAGCGGGTGCAAAAATAATCCAACGCAAAAATTGACTCCACCATTTTTTCGTCCATTGCGCTGTTAAGGGTAGGATAAAACATAGCCAGGCCAAAGGCGCTAAAATTACAAGGATTCCTAAATATGCATATCGGATTAAAAGCATCACAAATAAAACAGCAAACGTCAAAATGATAATTGCAAGAAAAATAATCATAAAGATGAAACCAGCAAACGGTATTATTGGGGCCAGTAATTCTAATTGCCCAGCATCTAATTGATTAAAGCCTAAAACACTCTGCAGCTTAGAGGCGATCTGGTCGTTAGTTAGTCCTTTTAAGAAGGTGGTAGTAACGATATTAGCAAGATCAAAAATTGCAGCGCAAATCATCAAACTAAAATTAACCAAGAGAGCTATAATAATTAATTTTGCCAGAGTTTTTTTAACGCCGTAATCCTCAATCCGTAAAATAGTGGCAAAAGCAATAACAATAATGACTAAAATAAAGCCTAAATTTGTAACATCCCTAACGGTTGCCCAACTCTTAATAATAAAGTCTCCATTAAAAAGCTGACTATTAATATTTAGGGCGAAGGTTAT
>CAYXLL010000033.1:0-5891 GCA_964465875.1 uncultured Candidatus Saccharibacteria bacterium | reverse complement strand
ATATCTTCCATCCTTTTGTTTCTTATAGAGAAAACAACATCGTTAACGAATTTTTCAGAGCTGACATATTTTGTTTTATATTTATTTTTATAAATTTTTTTTATTTCATTACCAATTGCTTGAATTAAATGAGTTTTGCCTAAACCAGTTCCACCATAAACAAATAAAGGATTATATTTTTGCCCAATGGATTGAATAATTGCTTGGCTAGCAGCATAAGCTAATTCATTAGAAGAGCCAACAACAAAAGAATCAAAAGTGTAACGAGGATGTAAATTAGTTTCAGGATCAATCTTAAATTCTTCAAATCCATTTTCTATTACAACATGGTCATTCTTTTTTATGGATTTTGATGGCGCTAAATTAGGTTTTGTTATAACCGCATACTCAATTTTTTTGATTGAATTATCTAATGTAAAAAGAATATTAAATAGAAGTTTATTGTATTTATTTTCTACCCATTCTTTAGCAAAATTAGAAAATAATCCAATAGTAATTTTGCCATCAGGAGTTTTTTCTAATAGTTGACTATTTTTAAACCAAGTAATAAAGTTTGGATGGGAAATTTGAAATTCTAATTCAGTTAACGCTGCCCGCCAAATTTTTTCAAGTTCATTTGCCATAATAATTAGAATAGAAAATAATTTACATAGTTTACTATATCTTAGTTTATAGATTTTAATTTTATTGTCAAATGGTGTTTTGTTCTTAAATTGTGAATTATCTGTGGAAAACTTTTTTAGATCGCTTGTTTTCTTGTATAATTTATGCTATATTATTTATTAATGTCATTAACTTATCAACCAAAAAAGAAAAAAAGAGCAAAAACACATGGATTTTTAAAGAGAAGTAGAACTACCGGAGGAAGGAGGGTTTTAAACGCGAGAAGAAAAAAAGGAAGAAAAAGAATTTCTGTATAGGCTACAAAATACAAATAATCTACCAATATACTAATGGGCTACGAAATACAAATTCTTTACGAATATAAAAATACGTTTTTGTAGTTTGTATATTTGTACCACATTTGTAATTAGTAGACATTAAGGTGTTGGCAAAAAAATTTAAATTACCAATTCAAGAAAGCCTTAATAAAAAAAAGGCTTTCAAGTTTTTAAAAGGAGAGTATTTTAATTTTAAAATTTTTGAAAATCAATTAAATCATTCACGTTTCGGCGTTATTGTTCCTAAAAAAATTTTTAAAAAATCTTTTTTACGCAATCAATTTAAGAGATTAATTTTTCAAGAAATTCAATCGCAAAAAATTTATTTAAATCCAGGCCGTGATTGTTTAATTATAGCAAA
Source organism: uncultured Candidatus Saccharibacteria bacterium (assembly GCA_964465875.1). Lineage (GTDB taxonomy): Bacteria > Patescibacteriota > Minisyncoccia > UBA6257 > UBA9933 > CAYXLL01. The sequence goes on along the minus strand of CAYXLL010000033.1, from coordinate 4,589 downwards.
GCCTAAAATTTTAAAAGAAGCAGAAAATCCTAAAATAATTTTTTCAAACGAAAAAATAAAAGAAAACGCTAAAAAAGATTTAAAAATTAATTTTAATAAAATTTTTAATGAGAAAATCTAATGAGTAGTTTTTTTAATAAAATTCTCTATCAACCTCTTTTCAATCTTTTAATGTTTTTTAATCAGTATTTTCATGATTTAGGATGGGCGATTGTTGTTTTAACTATCATTATTCGCTTTATTTTACTCCCCTTTTTTTACAAAAGCAGTAAAGATCAAGCAATACTTCAAAAACTAGCGCCACAAATCAAAGAAATTCAAAAAAATCACAAAAACGATATTAATACTCAAACCCAGGCAATGCTCGCCCTTTACAAAGATCATAAAGTTAGTCCTTGGTCTAGTTTAATTTTTTTAGCCATTCAATTACCTATTTTATTTGCTCTTTATAAGGTTTTTTTAGGTGGTGTACAGCAAGTTGTTGGGGAGCCCCTATTTTTAGGTTTAATTAACTTAACAAAACCCAATATTTTTGTTATACTTGCAACTGCGCTGGCAACTTTTTTACAAAGCGTAGTTGCTTTGCAGCCTCAAAAAGGGAAAACTTTGAGTCCAACCGAACAGCTTACTAAACGAATATCTCTTTTAGCTCCGCTTTGGACAGTTATTTTTCTCTTTTTTTTGCCATCAGCGCTTGGGCTTTATGTTTTAACAAGTATTTTATTTTCCGTAGTGCAACAGATTTTTATTAACAAAGCCTTAGCTAAACAAGCAGAACAACACGAAAATTTAAAAGATTTTACACCAAAAATTAGTAATTAGTATTTATATCAGCGTGATAATCCGTGTAAATCTGTTTCTATAAAAAAATGGATTGGCTACAAGAATTTTTAATAAATTTAATTAAATTAATGGGTTTTAATGACTACGCCATTAACTATGATAGCGAACATAATCGCTTTTTAATTTTTATTAATAATTTTGATTCTGAAGGATTGGTTGTTCAATTAATTAATAGTTTAAATCATTTAGTTAAGTCCCTTTGTAAAAAACATAGCCAACCTTTTGTTTTTATTGATGTTAATAACTATCAAGAAAAAAGAGAAAGATTGATTTTGGAATTAGCTCGAGCAACTGCGAGAAAAGCAGCAACAACGAAAACTGCAATAGAATTGCCTTCTATGAATGCCCACGAAAGAAGATTAGTCCATTTAGAATTATCATCGCTTCCGGACGTCAAAACCGAAAGTATTGGTGAAGGCAAAGAAAGAAGAGTTGTAGTAAAACCAATATTATAAAATTGCTTTTTGTTATTTATGCTTCGTTGTTTGCCAATCATCGTAAAGATTTTATATCCTGCTTTATGAGTATATAATATAAAATTATTATAGATTAATTTTAATTACCTTTTTAAAAAAATGATTATAAAAATTTATTCAACTCCAACTTGTCCTTATTGCCAAATGGCTAAAAATTTTTTTACTCAAAAAGGATTTAAATATGAAGAATTTGACGTATCAACTGATGAAACAGCAAGAAATGAGATGATTGCTAAGACTGGCCAATTGGGCGTGCCAGTCATTGAGATTGACGACAATATTATTATTGGCTTTGATCAGAAAGTAATTGAAGAAATTTTAGAGGAGAGTAAAAAATAAAATTATTTTATATCTCAATTTTATAAAGTTTATTATCGTATCGGTTGATAAATAAAAGTGTATTACCGATTTTTCTTAGATTGAAAATATCAATTGGCGCCTCATCGGTACTAGACAAAATTTCTTCTGGCGTAGAAGTTGAACTGGCTGTGTCTATCTTATAAAGAATATCATTGAAATAAACTGCTTTTTTAAGATAATCGTCGGGGAGCGTTAATCTTTGGGGAGATATGCTTGTAGTAATAGCGATAGCACAATAAAGTTGCGGGAAATCATCAAGAGTGCATTTGTCTGGGAAGGTAGAAAAATTGAAAACCTGTTCTTGGTTGTTTTTATCAATTAAATAAGTTACTAACCGATCTTTAGAAATAATTGATTTTAATCCGCGTTGTTTGATTTTTTGCCAATTAAGCATTAAGCCATTACCCGAAGCAAAAAGTTTAATAGTTTTATCTTTTAAATTAACTTGCCAAACTTCTGAGGTAATTTGATTAGCTGGTTTAGGAATTAATAATATCAGATCTTTATCAATCCAATTAATATCAAAATCTTGCTGATTAAGCGACATAATTGTAGTAGATTTTTGTTTTGCTTTTGCTCCCAAATCTTTAATGATTAAATTACTGGCGCCGGTTTTAGTTTTCATTAAATAAATAATTTTATCTTCAGTCGGAGAAAAATCAACAGCTACTATTCCATTGTCAAGCGGCTGCCAAATTTTAGTTTCAACATTGAAAATAGTAAATGAAGCAGAGGTAGCAGCGACTGATTTGATTAAAATTTTTGAACCATCGCTTGAGGTTTTAATCTGTTGAAGATTATTAATTATTTGGTCGCTTATTTCTTCATTGGTTTCTGCATTAAAAATTTTTCCATCTAAGGTAATATAAAATATTTCCGTTGAAGTAGCCGATGAATTTATCCAGTAATCAAAAACCTCTTTATCGCTTAATGATTTTATTTTTTGTTGCAAGACTTCTTCAGGGGTTGGTGCCGGTGTTGTTGGAGGATTCAAAAAGGGTTTAGCTTTTTGCCAGCCAAGATAAAGCCCTATTCCGAGAGCGAGAATTGCAAGAATAATTATAAATGGAATTAGTTTTTTCATGGGAATTAATTTTATTTGTTTTGGATTCTAACTAACATTCCTGGCCCAACCTTTTGAGCTAGCAGTAAAACATCTTTGTTGTGCATTCTCACGCAACCCAAGGTGGTGCCATTAGTATCAAGTTCGCTTCCGTGGATAGCAATCCCGCTTCTGTTCGGGACATTGAGATAAATAGCAGCTGCTCCCAAATTGTATTTGCCGTCATTACTTATAACAGCATCGCCTTTGTTGGAAGGTCCCCTTGGCGGTGATCCTTTTCTAATATAATTAATTGAAAAATCTCCGACAGGCGTAGTTTTATCTCCTTCTACGCCAGTGCCCATAGCATTGCAACCAGTTTTTCCATTAGCGCAACCATCCTTAGCGCCAAAATTAACGACTTGAGCCCAAAGCGGATGTCCTTCTATTTCATATGGTTTATTAGTGGATCTATCCATAATATATAATTTATGTTCTCTTTTATTGATTAGAATATATGCCTTGTTTTTATCAAAAGCTCCACCGTAGGTTGCTAAATAGTTAAAAGTGCCACTATAGTCATAGACGACTTTATAGTTTTTTCCAATAGGCGACCAAGGCTTTACCGCAGTTTCAGAATCGTAAAGTTCAGCTTCATAATACTTTGTCTCCGGCGCCGCTTTTATTTGCTCCATTTGTGGATTTTTTAATTTTACTAATTCAGGATTAATTGTGTTTAAAATTAGATAAGCGCATAAAAGCAAAACTACGCCCCAAATTGCTTGAGCAATTCTGTCTCGAGCGTCGTTTTGTTTACTTGGATTTCCCGAGGAGGCAGCGTATTGGATTCCACCAAAAACAATCATTCCAACTGCTACTGCGCCAATTAAACCTAAAGCTATTAGATAAATTTGTTTAACTAAACCAGCCAGATCAGCATTTTCTGACCAAGGAAAATGAAATGTTGCGCCTACTGGGGTCTGAGACGTGTCAGCATCAGCAGCGTTGACACGTAATGAAGTGTTTAAAAATAACAAAAGCGACAGTAAAATCAACCCCGTTAAAAATTTTCCTAGTTTTTTATTTTTCATTTATTTAACAATTAATTTTAAATTTTTAGTTGCCAATTCAAGAACGCTTAAAGTATTTTTAACTGTGGCATTAATATTGATTTCCATTCCGCTTGGCGTACTAGTAGAAATAGTTAGATTTAAAACGTCAGGATTTTCATCTGATATTACTGGTTGGTCATTAACCGTCCAATCAAAAAATAAATTATTTGCATTATCAGCGTTGAAAAAGAAGGGCAGAGCTTTGAATTGGTACGTTTTACCAACTTCCACAATATTAGTTAGATAAGGGGAATCTAAAATTAATTCAGAATTTTTAACAGGAATATAAATTAATTTATTTAATTCTTCTCCTTTGTAGTTGACTACTGCGATTCTAATTACAATATTGGTACTAGCTTGGTTTTTTGGAACAAAACTAATAGTCTGAAGGCCTTTTCCTTTTATAAAAAGAGTATTATTAAGATACCAGCGAATTTCATAATTTGAAAGATTAACAAGTTTATTGTTTTCAAGAAGTTCAAAAGAGATTTCCGTTGGCGTGGAATATATTGGAAAACTTTTGCCTTGATAAAAATTTGGAGTATAATTATAAGCTTTCCAAGAAACCAAAAATTGAGGAGAAGTTTGGGCGCTGACGCCAATAGCCAATAGCCAATAGCTCATAGCTAATAGCGAGACAATAATTTTTAATTTTGAAGTGTCATTTTTCATTTTGATTTGAATTTTGAAATTTAAATTATGTTGATAGTGTCTTGCCACCGGTCTTACTAGTTAATTCTACGGCTTTGCCAGCAG
>CAYXLL010000032.1:0-5902 GCA_964465875.1 uncultured Candidatus Saccharibacteria bacterium | reverse complement strand
AGTTTTTGTTTAGTCACTTGATATGCTAAACTTTCTAATACCCCTGAAATAATTGAAATAGCTTTTCTTGGGTTAATCGAATTTTCTATAAAATTTACCCATTCCTTAGAAACGTTTACGGCAATAACAACATCAGCACCCATATTTCTTACAACATCAGCAGGCACATTATTAACAAATCCGCCATCGGTTAGCAACATATTATGTATTTTAATTGGTCTAAGAAGCAAAGGAAGAGCAGTACTCGCTCTAATAGCATCCGCTAAAGAACCTTTTTCTAAAATTACTTCATTGCCATTTTCTGTATTAGTAGCAATAGCTTTAAAAGGAATTAAACAATCTTCAAATTTTTTATCATCTATCACTTTGAACATTTCATCAACTATCCATTGATTTTTAAAAGGATAATCTTGATGATTAATCACCATAAGTGGAGCTTTAAAAATATCTTTCTTTTGTATTTTCAAAAAAATTTTTTCTAGAGATTTTATATCTTTTGTTGCGGCATACCACCCACCAACTAGAGCGCCCATTGATGTACCAGCAATAAAATCAATTGGAACGCCATTTTCTTCTAAAACCTTAATAACTCCAATATGCGCTAAGCCTTTTGCCCCTCCGCCTCCTAAAGCTAAACCAACCTTTTTTCTTTTTAATATTTTATTAGCCATATTTTAATATATTGTAGATTAAAAACAACTAGTTAATCAAGTTTTTTAATTTAAAAACTGCCCAGAACTCAGGCAGTTTTTAAATTTTTTAATATTGGATTGATACCTATTGAACAATTGATTTGCATGCTTCATCAACTATTTCCTGCAAGCCATGATCGTTTCCAAATGTTTGATCAATTACATCGCCGGTTAAATTTTCTTTTGAGAAATAACAATCGAGGTTTAAAGCGTCATTAATTTTTCTTTGGAAGTGGCATTTTCCATTTTCTATACCCAAAATAGCTATTTCAATATTAATGTTTCCGTCTGTGCTCGTCATAGCTGCTTTAACTGGCGAACAGGTACTCACTCGAGAAAGAAAACATTGTGGATCAGTAGATTGACTGCAGTCAATCATTTGCTCTTCAGTATTGACTGAAGTTGTAGGAGTAGAACTGTTTTTTAAAGGTTTGTTTGCTTTCATAAACATTAAAACGCCTAAAACAATGATAGCTAAAATTATGACAGCAATAATAATATTAAGATGTTTCTTCATATATAAATTTATTAAATTATTAAATTTATCGACCTTTATTCTAAAATACCGTTTTTATTTTACTTTTCATTCTATAAATATCGATTTTAGTTTTTATTTTCTTTGTTTAAATTTAATAATTTTGTTACATAAATAGAAAAAAACGCTACTACTATAGTGATCGCTATGGCATAAATAAATTTTGCTAAGATTGTATTTTTGCTCATTGGGAAAAGATATTCAATAAAAGCTTTTATTGCTTCATTCCATGCAAGACCCGCTACTAAACCTAGAGCAGCTAACATATAATTGACTGTCTTTTGTCGAGCTTCTTTTCTTATTTCCTTACTTGTATCTTTAATTTTATCTTTAATATTTTCCATTTTTAAAAAGCTTTTTAAGCTCTATCTTAGTTTGTTCTAAAATTTCTCGTCGCTCTTTGCTTAAATTTTTACCTGCGCGATTAATATAAAAATTTAACATTGACATCGCCGATTGATAAGCCGTACCTTTCCGTCGATTACTTGCTTGGGCTGATTTTTTAAGAGAATCAGCGATTCGTTTTGGATCATACCAAGTGAAAACACCAGGTTCTAAATTTAAGGCATTACTATATAGTGTTATTTCTTTAGACCAATACTTTTTATTTTTTCTAGCCATTCATCTTTTCCTCTTTTTTGAAAGCTTTCATTATCCCTTTTATTACTCCTTTAGCAATAGCAATTGCTAATTTAATAGAAAACTCTATTGTTTTTTCTATTAATTTGTTAAAATCATTTGAAAAATCTTTTTGCACTTCAGCTTGTTTCTCCGGCGTTAATTTTCCTTCTTTCTTGTCTTTTTCTAATTTTTGTATACGTTCTTCTAGTCCTTGAAGTTGTTCGCTAAACGATTCCATCCACTCCGATATTTCACTATTAAACTCAATGTTTCTAAATTGTTCAAGTATAAATTTAAGTTTCTCAGAAGAAATTTCTATTCCTAAATCTTTAGCTCGCTCGACTAAATTATCAATCATTGTTTCATATTGTAAAACTTCTTTTTGAAATCCATCTTTTTCTATTTCTTTTTCTTCTTTTTCTTCAGGTGGCAAATTTTTTTCTTGCTCTAATTCTTGCATCAAATTAGCCTTTTCTTCAGGCGATAATTTTTTGGCGTATTCTAAAACTTCACTGACTTTTTCAGGAGAAATTTCTTCAGTTTTTACTCCTTCAATTAAGATTTCAGCTAATTCTTTATCAAACTTTTCAGCTTCTTCAATGACTTCTTTTGAAAAAATTTCTTGTTCTTGCTCAAGATTTTGCTCTTGAGATTGTTCTTCGGATTGTATTTCTCTTTCTATCTCTTCTTTTTCTTCTTGCTTTATTTTTTCTGGATTTTCGTTTATTTCTGGCTCTGATTCTATTGAAGGTATTTCTGGTGATTTCATGTTTTTAATTATATCAAAAAAATATATTTCTAGCAAATTTCAATATTTTTCGGTTTATCATCTATTTTAATTTATAACTTTTTCTATTTAAAATTTTTACAAATTCAACTATTAAAGTAACTAAAATAGCGACACCAAAAACTATTAACCAGTGAAATAATTTTAAAGGCACAGTTTCTAAAATCTTATTAAAAAACGGTAGGTAAATTGCAAGAAAAAGAAGTAAAAATCCATAAATTATTCCAAAAATCATAAATTTGTTCTGGAAAAAATTTTCTGTTTTGATAATTAATTTTTCAAGGTTTTTAAAAGCAACGACGTAGATAAGGCTTGCGCTGCCTACAATAGCAAAAGCAATTGTACGACCTAGATATAAATTTCCTTCCTTTATTCCTAACTTCCAAAAGAAAAACAAGGATAAAATTCCAACAGTGAAACTGACAGCAAAAATTAAAAATTTTGTAAAACCGCTTAATATCCCTTCTTTTTGTATTTCTTTGGGGCTTTTCTTCATTAAAGATTTTTCTTTTGATTCAAAAGCTAATGCTAGATCCGGAGGTCCATCACAAATAAGATGAATCCATAAAATTTGAACAACCAATAGAGGGGCAGGAAAATCTAAAAGTACGGCGCCAAAAATTAGAAAAATTTCTGCAAAAGAGTTAGAAAGTATATAGCCAACTGATTTTTTAATATTAGAAAAAATTAATCTACCTTCTTCACAGGCAGCCACAATAGTTTTAAAATTATTGTCGAGTAAGATTAAATCAGCCGCTTCTTTGGCAACATCAGAAGCAGTGCCAACAGCAACTCCGATGTTTGCTTTCTTTAAAGCCAAAGCATCGTTAACTCCATCGCCAGTCATCGCCACTATTTCTCCCCTATCTTGTAGAGCTTTGACGATTTTATATTTTTGGTGAGGCGTAACCCGAGTAAATAATATTATATCGTCAATTATTTTTTCTAATTCTTCTTCAGACATTTTTTCAAGCTCATTTCCTTCTAAAACATTTTTCGGCTCTATTTTAAACCCTAAATTAGTTGCTATTCTTTCGGCGGTTTTTCGATAATCCCCTGTTACTATTTTAATTTTAATACCAGCTTTTTGAGCTATTATAATTGATTCTTTTACGTCTTCTCTAATTGGATCAGCAACTCCAACTAATCCTAGCCAGGCAAAGTCTTTTTTCTCCTTTAAATTGCCATCTTCTTTAAAAGCTACTCCTAAAAGCCTTAATCCTTCATCCGCCCACGCCTCAATTTCTTTAATAATTTTATTTTTTTCTTCATCTTGAATTTGACAAAAAGAAATAACTATTTCTGGAGCACCCATTAAAAATGCAATATCTTTGCCATTTAATTCATCTATTACCATCGAATATTTCTTTTCGCTGTCAAATGGTTCTTCGTAAACCTTTTTTGAATTATCAAAAAATTCTTGAGGATCAAATTTATTGATATTTTTAATATATTCCCAAAGAGCAATTTCTAAGCTGCTTTTTTGTCCATTATCTAAAGTTATGGCAAGCAAAGCTTTTTCTTCGTCTGTAAAATCTATTTTTACAACTTTCATTTTCCCTTCAGTTAAAGTGCCAGTTTTATCAGTGCAGATTACCGACGTGGAACCTAATGTTTCAATAGAAAGCAATGATTTAACTAATCCGTTTTTCTTTAAAATTCTTCGCATTCCTAAAGCTAAAATCATTGTTGTTATTATTGGCAAACCTTCTGGTATTGCGGCGATTGATAAAATAACTGCCATTCTAAACATTTCAAAAGGATTCTCTTTATGCAAAACTCCAATAAAAAAAATAAGTAAACAAATAAAAAGAACTATAACGGCTAAATTTTTAGCGAAAACCTCCAGTTTAATTTGAAGTAGTGTTTTTTCTTCTTTTATCTCTGCTAATCCTTTTCCAATTTTTCCCATTTCAGTTTCCTTGCCAATTTTTACTACTTCCATTACTCCCCTTCCAGAAACGACAGTTGTCCCCATAAATAAAAGATTATTTTTCTCTTCTTCAGTTTTTATTACCGCTTCTTCTTCGCCAGTTAAAATTGCTTCATTAACCAATAAATTAACGCCCTCAACTAATCTACCATCAGCCGGCACTCTATCTCCAGAACCTAAAACAACTAAATCTTTTGGCACTAATTCTTTTACTTCTATTTCTTTTCTCTTACCATCTCTTATAACAATTGTCTTTGGTTTTAAAATATTTTTTAAAGCGGTTAATGTTTTTTTAGCATTATATTCTTGAAAAAATCCCATCAGGACATTAACAATAATAACTACAGCAATTAATCCTGCGTCAAAATATTCTTTTAAAATAAAAGAAATTACTCCAACGATAATTAAAATATAAATTAACGGACTTTTAAATTGAGAAAACAAAATAGAAAGCCAGGTGGATTCCTCTTTAAATGGTAAACTATTTTCGCCAAACTTTTCTCTTAATTCTAAAACTTGTTTTTCGCTTAATCCTTTAAATGCCATAATTAAATTACTATGAAAATAATCCTTTTTGCGGATTAATTTTTAGTAAATATTAAATTAATAAACTTAAAAGTTGATTGTCCTATTCTTCTGGTTGTTCTAATTGCTTTTGTTTTTCTTGCTCTTCGTGCTCTTCTGGTTGCTCGTTATTTAATTCTTCATCATCAACCGTCTCAACAATTTTTTTTGCGTTTTTAAAAGTTATGCCTATCGCCATTAAAAAGCCGCCTAAAATCAGACTTATAATAACTGCCATCCAATATCCTATTTCACCAAAAGTAAGATAAGTTGCTACCACCATACCTATTCCAAAGCCAATCGCTATTCCGCCGATAATTAGTAAAAAATTTTTAAAAGCACTTTTCATTTTATTTTATTAAATTTTTTCTTGAATGCGATTTAATTTTCTAAGTTTTAAAGAAGAGTAAATACTAATAGCGCCCCCAATTATTAAAGATATTCCTAAAAAGATAACGATTGCTATTGATGTAAGATGAGGATTTATAAGTAAAATAACAGAAGCGATAAAACCAATTATGCCTATGGCTAATAAATTTCCCCATTCTAAAATTAAATATCTTTTAAGATCAAAAGCGATGATAATTGCTCCTAAAGAATGAAAAAAGAAAATCAATCCAACGCAAAAAGCCAAAGTAAGCGCAGAAACTGCTGGATGAAACAACAGAAGAAAACCAATAATTAATTTAATGATGCTAAAAACCAAACCCCAACCCCAATTATAAATTTCAGTTTTATTTGAAAGCACAAAAATTGTTTCAAAAAGACCA
>CAYXLL010000031.1:0-5935 GCA_964465875.1 uncultured Candidatus Saccharibacteria bacterium | reverse complement strand
AAAATCTCTCAAAGGAGAATTTATAAAAAATCCTTATCAGTTTGCTACAATGCCGCCAAGAGTTCTAGAAATGAAAAAAGAATTATTAGAAAAAATCGCCAAAATACAAAAATTTTCAGAAAAATCATCAATTAATAAATTAACAACTAAAAACTCTAAGCTAAAAGTTGGAATTATCACTTCTGGTGTTTCTTATCTTTATGTCAAAGAATCTCTAAAAGAATTAAAATTAGATTTGCCAATTTTAAAATTAGGTTTCTTTTATCCTTTACCAGAAAATAAAATAAAAAATTTCATTAAAAATTTAGCAAAAGTTTTAATTGTTGAAGAATTAGATCCATATCTTGAAAAAGAAATTAAAGGATTAGCTAAAGATAGTAATCCAAAACTTCAAATTTTTGGTAAAAATTTATTTCCTGAAGTTGGAGAATTAAATCAAGATCTTGTTTCTTTCGCAATTACTAAAATTACCAATAAAAATTTGGGAATTGAAAATTATAAATTGCCCGTTAACTTAAATTTTCCGCTGAAAAATTTTGATAGAAAAATTTCTCGAAGATCGCCGGCTTTTTGTCCTGGCTGTCCTTATTGGTCAATCTTTGGTGCTATAAAACAAGCCGTAAAACCAGAAAAAGTTGTTTTTGGCGGCGATATCGGCTGTTATATGTTAGCTGGATTTCCTCCTATTAGTCTCCAAGATTATCTTTTATGTATGGGTTCATCTATTGGTATTGCTCATGGGATATCAAAAAGTTCTGATGCAAAAGTTATTGCTTTTATTGGTGACGCCACTTTTTTTCACAGCGGCATTCCAGCATTAATAAACACCATCTTTAATAAATCAAATCCTTTAATTATTGTGATGGATAATCGTACTACAGCAATGACTGGTCAACAGCCTGATCCTGGTGCGCCAGATAAACAAACTGGCATAAAAATTGAAAATATTATAAAAGCTTGTGGAGTAAAATATTTGAAAATCATTGATCCTGTCAAAAATTTTGATGGATTTATTAAAACTGTCAAAGATTTTATAAAAAAAGATGAAGTTTCAGTAATTATTGCTCGTCATCCTTGCGCTCAATTAAAATTAAAAGAAAAAAAATAAAATGAAAAAAATTTTTAATATTATTATTGGTGGAGTTGGAGGACAAGGCGCAATTACTGTTGGAAAAATTTTAGCAGAAGCAGCTTTTTTGGAAAAAAAGGAAATAAAAATGTCAGAACTTCACGGCCTTTCTCAAAGAGGTGGTTCAGTGAATGTTCATTTAAGAATAGGAGAGGATATGTATTCGCCTTTAGTTGGTAAAGAAAAAGCTGATTTAATTTTAATTTTAGAGAAAAATGAGACGTTTTCTAATATTGATTTTATTTCAAAATCAGGAGAAACTATTTTCTTAATAAACGATTTTATAATTCCATCTCCTGCGTCTCAAAATGTAAAATTTGAAAACGAAGAAATTAAAAATTTATTAAAAGATTTTTCTAAAAATGTGTTTATTGTCCCGGCATCAAAAATTGCCCAAGAAAAATTTGGCAATGAAGCAGTTTCAGGAGTAATTTTAATCTCCTTTGCTGCCTTTAAAAATCTTCTACCCATAAAACCAACTTCAATTTATAAAGCTATTAAAAAGGTAATTCCTAAAAAATATTTAGAATTGAACCTTAAGGCTTTTAATTTTGCAAAAACTATTTAGATTTTTAATTGTCTTATATTTTCGCAACCGAAATTTTGTTTTTTTATATAGAACTTCAATTAAAGCATTGCTGAATTTGGCTGAGGTTTTTTGCCTTCAATTTGAATTTTAGTAATAATAAGTTTATTATCAGAAATTTTTGCTTCTAATAATTTAACTCGTTTGCCATTTATAAAAGTAAAAACTCCTGGCTCAGGATTTAGGGCTAAAATTTTTCTATAAATCGTAATAGCTTTTTCTGAATTTAAGCCGTTTTGCGCTATTCTTAAATCTTCAAGTTCAACTCGTCCATCTTCAGTCACAAATTTTCTTGTATAAGTAGCTTGAGATTCATCTTGTGGTAGGGGAGTAATTCCGCCATTAAAAAATTTTGGTAGAGTTTCTATTAGAAGATTTGCTCCTAATTCGGCAAGTTTTTGTTGTAAAACCAAAAATTGGAAATTAAAAATTGGAAATTCTAATTCTCGTTGAGCGATAATTGATCCGTGGTCCATTTTTTCATCCATTAAATACAAAGTAACGCCAGTTTTTTCTTCACCGTTTAAAATTACTGATTGAACAGGAGAAGAACCACGATATTTTGGTAAAAGTGAAGGATGAACGCCAATCGTGCCAAGTCGTGGAATTTCTAAAATTTTTTTAGAAATAATTTGAGCATAGGCGGCAACAATAAACAAATCAGCTCCAATGGTAAACAACTTAGATCTAATATCGTTTAAATTCTCTGGTTGCAATATTTCAATTTTGCAATCTTTAAATTTTTCAATTAGTAACTGCTTCACTGGTGGGGGAGTAATAATCTTTTTTCTACCAACTGGCTTATCAGGATTACAAATAACGGCTTTTGGGGTATAGCCTTCTTTAATTAATTTTTCTAAAATTATTGCTGCAAACTCCGGCGTCCCAAAAAATACGAAAGTTGGTTTACGAAAATACGAAATCATATGAAAATATGAAATTATTTAATTGAAAATATGAAATTATTTAATATTTACTATTTTTTATAACTTAATTTAGGTTCCTTAAGGAAATTTTTAATTGCTTTCTGGTATTGTACTAAATTTTGGTTGATTCTTCTTGCTCTTCCTTAAAGACTTTTTCTGCCTTGTCAATAAATAAAATTCCATTTAAATGATCGATTTCGTGTTGAAAAACTCTCGCTAATAATCCCCAGGCCTGAATTTTTATTTTCTTTCCATTTTTATCAAAACCAGTAACAATTATTTTTTGTGGTCTCTTGACAGAACCTAATAAACCGGGGACACTTAAGCACCCTTCTGCTAAAGTTTCTTTTTCAGAAGAAAATTTTATTATCTCTGGATTAAAAATTGTATAAAATTTCATTTGACCTTCTTGATTGGGCACTCGGGCAACAAAAAATCTTTGATTTAAACCAATTTGATTAGCGCTTAAACCAATGCCATTTGCCTCTTTCATTATGTTTTTTAATATTTTTACTGTTTCATTTATTTCTTTTTTAGAAACTTTAGAAAAATCAAAAAGTGGCACTCGCTGCCTTAAAAATTTCTCTTCTTTTTTATTGTTTATTGTAAAGATATTCATTATACAAAATTGGCTTTATGAAAATACGAAAATGTACGAAATTTTTTATGCAAAAAAATTTTGATTGCGAAAATTTAATTTTAAACAGAAAATATTTATTAATTTTTTTGATTATTTTCCATTTTTTCGTATTTTTGCATGTTGCACTTTTCTATCTTTTTGTGCTTTTGTGAGCATAGTCATAAAATACGCTCCTTTATTTTTTATATTTTTCTTTTCTGCAATATTTTTTGCTAGAGAAATCAAGAAATCGTTATCATATGTTTTAGCTAATTTAATATAGAGTGATTTATGCGTTTCATCGTTTAATAATTGAGCAATCATCAAGCCTGTTAATTGAAATTTTTTATAAACTCGACTTTTCTTCGCCCGCTCTTTAATAATATTAAAATATTCATTAGTAAAATCTTTTTTCATGCTTTATGCTTTATCATTTTTGGTGTTTTTTAAAAATTGATTAGCATATTTTAAAATTTTCTTACTATTACTATGAGTTAATTTTTTAAAAGCTTTTTGAAAATTAAGCCATTCATATTTATCATGTTCATTGCTAAGCTTTATTTCATTTTGACAGGCAATCTTGCAAACGTAACAAACAGAAATTTGACCTTTTTTCTTAAAAACCGCTTGATATTCCTTTGGATAATCAAATTTATCTTTAATATTAAGTTTTTGAATATATTGAGCGCAACAATTAGTTTCTTCTTTGATTTCTCTTTTTGCTGCTTCTAAATATGTTTCATGACTAAATTTGCCACCTTTAACTAATTCCCAGCCTTTCCATCTTTTAATTCGATGCAAAATCAGAAATAAAAATTTGTCTTTTTTGTCTTTTTTATAAACAACTACCCGCACTCCCTTTCGATATTGTTTATAAACTTTATTCATCATGATATAATAAATTATAACAACTAAAGCAAATATATCAAACTTTAAGCATGAAACGACTTTTTATTGCAATTAATTTACCTTTCGAAATTAAAGAAGAGATAGTTCGTTTAGTGGAACAGATAGATCGAGAAAAAAAGTTTTCTCAAAAACAAGGATTTCGCTGGCTAACAAAAGAAAACTGGCATTTAACTATAACTTTTTTAGGCAATCAACCAGAAGAAGCGATACCAATAATCTTACAATCAATGGAAGAAGTTTCTCAAGAATATTCCACTATTTTTAAGAATAGTGGAATATTTATTAGATTTGAAAAAATTATTTTTGCTCCATCAATAAGACCAAGAATGATTTGGCTTACTACGGCAAAAGAAACTTCTGAGACTTTAAATAAACTTAAAAATAAATTAGATGAGTCATTAATTAAAAGCGGCATTTATTTTAAAAAAGAAAATAGACAATTTCAGGGTCATTTAACTTTAGCTCGCTTTGAACCAAGGGCTATCAAAAAAACTGAGATTTTAGAAGTACAAGATTTAATTTTTCAACCAAAATCATTTGATTTAATGGAATCACAACTTTTTCGTTCTGGCGCCGAATACGTAGTTATAGAAAAAATAAATTTTAAATAAGTTATTTTTTCGCAGTTTCATGTAATTTTATATAAGTCATTTTTTTATTTTTCGTATAATTTCGCGCTTTCGTAAGTTAATTTCGTAAAACTTTTATTTTCAGATAAAATTTGTTATTATTTAAATAATGGATAAAAATAAAAAATTTAAAATGACCAAAGAAATTAAAAGAGATCTTTTAATTCTTGTTGGAGTTATTATATTAGCTATTGGTTTTTTGATAGGTTTATATTCTGGCTATCAAAGAGGAATTGAAAAACAATTGCAACCTCAACGTTTTATCATTCAAAGTTCTTCTGTGACTGAACAAGAAAAACCTGAAAATGTTGATTTTTCTATTTTTTGGGAAGCATGGAAACAAATAAAAGATAAATATATTGACCAAAATCTTAATGACAAAGATTTGATTTATGGAGCAATTTCTGGATTAGTTAATAGTCTTGGCGACCCAAATACCAATTTTTTTCCACCAATTGAAGCTAAAAAATTTCAAGAAGATGTTCAAGGATCTTTTGGCGGAGTAGGTATTGAAATTAGCGCGCGTGATAATCAAATTGTCATTGTGACGCCATTAAAACAATCGCCAGCAGAACGAGCTGGTTTAAAAGCAGACGACAAAATTATAGCAATAAACGGGACTTCAACGCTTGGTTTTACTACTGACGATGCCGTTAATTTAATTAGAGGACCAGAAGGAACAAAAGTAACATTAACAGTAATGAGAGACGGTTGGCCAGAACCTAAAGATTTCACTCTAACACGAGAAATTATTCAAGTACCAACTCTTGATTGGAAAATGTTAGATGGAGGAATTGCTTATATAGAACTTTATAATTTTTATCAAAATGTTTCACGTGATTTTTATCAAGCCGCAACTGAAATTTATTCACAAAATCCAAAAGCTATTATTCTTGATCTTAGAAATAATCCTGGAGGTTATTTAGAATCAGCAATAGACATCGCTGGATGGTTTACGGAGCCAGGAACAATTATTACTTCTGAACAATTTCGATCAGGAGAAAAACAGGATTTTAAATCTCAAGGACCAGCGATATTTAAAGATTTACCAGTTGTTGTTTTAGTTAATGAAGGTTCAGCTTCAGCCTCGGAAATTTTAGCAGGCAGCCTTAAAGATAATCGACAAGTAAAATTAGT
>CAYXLL010000030.1:0-5976 GCA_964465875.1 uncultured Candidatus Saccharibacteria bacterium | reverse complement strand
TAAAATTGTTTAATTTAAATCATTTTGAATTTTAAATTGTAATTTTGACTTTTAAAGCCTTTTATTCTACTGGCAATTCTGGAGGAGGACCGCCGGTTTTAGCTTCAATTCGCCTTAATGTTGGTGCCTCACCGCCAGGAATACTTATAGGAAAATGATAAACAGTAGCTAATTCTTCGGTGTTTAATAATGATAACTCTTTAAAATTAAAATCGTAAAGATTAATTAATAAACGCCTTTCGCAAAAAGCGTCATAAAATCTTCTTTTCTTAATAAGAATTTTTCTTGCTCTCCAATTAGGAAAAATTCGCATTAAAAAAGATTTTGAAACGCTTGTTTTGTTCTTTAATTTAAAAGAATTAAGATTTTGAATAGTAAATTGATTAAAAGCACTAGTAGCAGCAGAAACATTTGAATTTGTAAAACTATCTTTGCTATCTATATAAAGAAAACGAATATTCGTTCTAAAGCCAGGCTTAGAAATTTTATTAGTAATTGCTTTAATAATTTCTTGTTCATCGGGTCTAAGAAATTTTGGAAAGGTATCTTTACTTTCCGATTCTTCTCCCCAAACTGGCGGCTGGACTGGGGCTGCAGCTAAATTTCTTAAAAATTCCGCTACAGCATTCTTCTCTTTTTTAGTCTTAGCTTTTTCTGCTATTTCTTTAATAATTTTTTCTCCTTCTTTTTTCCAATCATCTCCTATTTGATCACCAGTAGGATAAATTAAAAATTGAAACATCATAATTTCGTCGGCCTTTAATTGAGACATCGCTTCAAAAATTGGAGCTAAAGGGTCAATTCTTTTTTCTTCTTGTGGATCCTCAAAAAATGGGTATGTTTTAATAGGATAAGGAGCATCTTTGGTTAGGGTAAATTCTGTGCCCCATATGTCATATTCTTCATTTGGAAGCACTAATGGCAAATCTCCAACGTAATCTTGAGCTTCAGAAATTTCTGCGTCTGGATATTGACTGTAAATCGCAGATCTTATTAATTGTTTATACTTTTCGGGAAAATAAACGTAGAAATGAATGCTTTTGGCTCTACCAAAAATTTCAAAGGAAATCCATTCTTCTATTTCACCATCCCAATAAATTTCAAGCCATTTTTTACCAAAAGAATAAATTCCACCATAAATTTGAGCGAAAATTTGTTCCATTGTTTTCGGGGTTTTTAAAATTTCCTTAGGGATTTTAATTTCAAAAAAAGACCATTTTATTTTTTTGATGAATCTTAAGCGAATAAAAACTAGCCATAATTTCCAAAAAATGGCAAAAAGAATAAGAGGTAAAATGATCCACCACGTTAAACTAAACGCGCGATTAAGAATATCTAGAAAAAGAAAAATTGCATTTTCCATTAAGCTTCTTCAACTAAATAATAACGGCCGTCTTTTAATTTACGAAAATATTTTTTATTACTAAGATTGATAAGAATTGTGTTGTCTTTAATAAAACGTTGCTGTTTAACTAAATCAACAATTTCTTGAAAAGTTAAAGGGCCATTTTTTTTCAAAACATCAGCAATAATTTCTTTCGCCGTCCCAGGCGCATAACCAAACTCGCTTAAAGCATATGTTCCTCGGCCAACTAAAACAAATCTTTTATCTTTAATAAGTTCATTATGTACTGTTTGATGGTAAGCTTTTTTACCATCAAAACCTGCTTTATTAATTAAATCAGTAATCTCCTTAAAATGAAGTGGCTTTTGAGCTTTTTTAATTACTAAATAAGCTTTCTCCCGTGTAGTTTTTGGAAAAATTTCTTCCCATTCAGCTAACCCAAAATCTCCGTAAGGACTACCTTGAAATTTTTTAGAAATTGAAACGCAATTTAAGAAAACAAAATCATTGATTTTATCAGATTTAGTTATTTTTTTGACAAAAATATCTAAATTTTTCTTATTTATTAATTCGTCTTTTTTATTCTGAGTAAATGTTCTAAATTTTTTAGAAAGCGTTACTGCTTTTTTTGCTGCTTTTTTATCAATTGCCCAAAAAGAATAAAAATCTTTATCTTCAGGGTAATAAAGTAAAGATCCTAAAATTTCAAATACAAATCTAATTTGTTGAGAATTAATATTCTTATCATTTAATATCCCCTGTAAATCATTAACAAAAACATCTTCTCTTCTAACGCCTCCTAAATTTTTTATGAATTCTACACTTAATCGAGAAATCTCCTCTATTTCTTGATCTTTTTGCATCTTTTTTCGAACCGAAACAATAGCCTCATTTTCAATCTGTCTTATTCTCTCACGAGTTAGGTCAAATTTCTTTCCTAAAGAAGAAAGGGTTAATTTTTTGCCATTCAAACCAAAACGGCCTTCTAAAATTTCCTTTTGACGAGGGTTTAAATCATTTAATATTCGTTGAATCTTTTCTGCTAATTTTTTTTCCATAAAAATTGACGTTATTAATATAATTTAACATGAAAATAAAAATTTGTCAAAAATTAGCACTAACTTTTCTCTGAATATTAATTTAAATTTTAAAGCATTTCTTTTTAAAAAACAACTCTAAAAGGGCTTTAATGGTCTTTTTAAAAAAATCAATAAACCAAGGTTAAATATGGTTTATTTAGGTCTAGTTTGCCAAACAACCAAGAGCGGAGCCGCGAAAAATATTGAAGAATAAGTCCCTATTGCAATGCCAATAATTAAAGTCAAAGTAAAATATTTTAAAGAAAAAGGGCCTAAGAAAAACAACGCTATAAGAGTAAAAAAAGTTGTCAAAGAAGTATTAATAGATCGAGCCATAACTTGATTGATGCTATCATTGGTTAATTTAGCAAAATCAAGCTTGCCTCGAGCTGCTAATAAATTAGATCTAATTCTATCAAAAACAACAATTGTATCATGGACTGAATAACCCATAATTGTAAGTAATGCCCCCAAAAAACTAATATTAAAATCAACTCCTTTAAAATGTCCCAAAACAACTAAAAATCCTAAAGGAACAACTACATCGTGCACTAAACAAATTAGAGTAATAATTCCGTATCTATATGACGGTACAAGGTAAGAAACTCGTCGAAAAGCAAAAGCAACATAAAGACAAATCCCAAAAAGAACTAAAATTGTTGCTAAAATTGCTTTCTTCCTTAATTCTTCCCCTATCATAGGACTGATACTATCAAAGCTTAATTCTTCTACGTTAGAAAATTTATTTTTTAATGATTCGAAATATTTTTGGTGATCTGCTTCTGAAATATTTTCTAAACGGATCGAATAACTTTTATTTTCTGCACTAGGGTAAACAACAAAATTTTTAATCCCCATTTCTGACAAAAAATTTTTTAAGATTCTTTCATTAACATTAGGATCGTCAATTTTAATTTGCCATAAAGATCCACCAACAAAATCAACGCCGGGTTTTATTTTATAAAAAACAATAGAAAAAATACTACCTGCAATTAAAATAGCCGAGATTATGAAAAAAATATTTTTTTTGCCAATAATATTCATGGTGAAAATTGGAAATTAAAAATTGAAAATTTATTTTATAAATATTTTCAAAATTGTCCTAGTTGTAAAAACTGCTGAAAACATACTGACTAAAACTCCCATTAAAAGCGTTAAAGCAAAACCTTTGACAAAACTAGAGGTCAAATTATAAAGAATAAGACAAGTAATAACAGAAGTAATATTTGAATCTCTAATTGCTGACCAAGCTCTTTTAAACCCCTCATCAACAGCGCTAGCCCGATTTAAACCTTTCTTGAGGTTTTCTTTTACTCCTTCAAAAGTTAAGACATTAGCATCAACTGCCATGCCAATTGAAAGTATAAAACCAGCGATACCTGATAAACTCATCGTGGTGCCAAAAAGTTTATAAAGCGCTAATGTTAAAGGAATATAAATCAAAAGCGCTACGCCAGAAAACCAGCCTAGTCCTAAATGACGATAGTAAAAACCCATAAATAAAAGAACTATGATTACACCTATTAGACCGGCTTTTAATGTTTTAATAAGAGATTCCTGACCCAAACTCGCTCCCACTGTCTCTTGAGAAACAAGATTAATAGGAGCAGCTAAAGCGCCGGCATTAAAACGTTCGACAAGTTTTCTAGCTTCATCAACTGTAAATTTTCCTGTAATCCTTGCTTTGCCGCCAGTAATTTTTTCTTGAACAACTGGAATTTCAATGGGTTCATTATCCAAAAAAATCGCCAATGGCTTGCCAATATTTTTTTCGGTTAATTGTTCAAAAATTTTCGCTCCTTCATCATTAAATTGAAGACTTACTTGTGGCTGACCTGTCACTGAATCAAATTCTAATTGTGCTTTTTGAATATAACGGCCAGTTAGTTCTGTTGACATAAATACCGCTTTTTCTAAATCTTGCGCTCCTTCAGGCAAAAATACTTCTCGAAAATCAAGCAAAGGAGTAGAACCTATCTGATTAATAGCTTCTTTAATATCTTTAACACCAGCCAATTCTACTATCAGGCGGTGTTGATCTCCGCTTTTTGCTACAGTCACCATTGGTTCACTGACACCAAAACGATTAACTCTTTTTTCGATAACGTCACGCAAACCTTCCAAGACACTAGCTTTATCAGCTTCTTTAACCTGAGACAAATCGACATTATAAACTAATCGAGCACCGCCAACTAAATCTAAGCCTAATCTCCACGGCTTAAACTTATTACCAAAGCCGCTAGGATAAACAAAAAAGACTGCTAAAATAGCTAAAGCAATAATAAAAATCAATAACCAAATTAATTTTGTTCTAGACATTTTAACGAATAATACAATTAATCTTAAATAATCCTAACATTTTTTCTTTTATTCTTTCAAGCTCTTTATCTGAATAAGTAGTTTCTTTTAGAAATTTTGGATCTAGAGTTTTAGTTGGAATAAATTTTTGTAAGGCGTAAAGTTTAGCGCCTTTAATCATTTCTCCGATTTTTAAAATATCATTTTCAGTAAGTTGCGACTTAACAATTGTTGTCCTAAATTCATAATCTATGCCTGAACCCATTATTAAATTAATACTTTTTAGAATTTTTTTAGTATCTACATTAGTTCCAGTTATTTCGCTATACTTTTGACTTTTAACTTTTGAATTTTGATTTTCTATTGGCGCTTTAATATCCATCGCAATATAATCAACCAATTTTTCTTTAATAATTTTTTCCAATCTTTTAGGAAAACTGCCATTGGTGTCAAGTTTTATTGAATATCCTAATTTTTTTAATTTTTTTAAAAATTTTTCGAGATTAATTTGTAAAAGCGGCTCACCGCCAGTTACAACTACCGCATCAAGTTGATCTCTTCTTTTCTTTAAAAAATCTAAAATTTCTTGTTCAGGAATATTTTTAGTAAATAATTTTGGATCAACTAATTCAGGATTATGACAAAAACCGCAACGAAAATTACAACCCTGAGTAAAAATAATTGCTGAAAATTTCGCTGGATAATCAATTAAAGAAAATTTTTGGAATCCTCCAATCTTCATATGTCATGTAAGATAAAATACGTCACCCAATATGCATCGTAAAATTTCTAAACTCTAAATTCTAAATAAAAATCAAATGATAATTCCTTAATCATTTTTGCAATATAAATATTTTTGATTTCTATTATATTAATTATATTCAATATAAAAATATAGGTAAAGTCAAATGTAAAAACAAAAAATAGTATATATAGTATATTATGAAATTTCAACTAAAATACATTGTATCTTTTGAGAGATAACTTAATAAAATGGAAGATAAAACAATAAGCAACAAGGGATAAATAGCAAATAAAACGACAATAAATAGTAAATACAAAAAGAAGAAAAAGTAGGTGTTGTGCTATAACACAACACCTACTTGTAGTTTAGATATATTAAGGTATTATGATTAATCATAATAACACGATTAAAGATGATAAGACTACTGAGCATAACAGTGAAGCAATAATAGATACGTGGAATTTCTAATTTTACAATATTCTAGGTTGAGTTTTAGATTTTAAGAAATT
>CAYXLL010000029.1:0-6017 GCA_964465875.1 uncultured Candidatus Saccharibacteria bacterium | reverse complement strand
TTCAGCGTTCGGATTTTCGTCAAAAAATGTTCGAACTTCGTCCAAAAAACACCGCAGAATATTTTATGAATAAAACTAAATCTTTTATTTTTTCTTTAATAACGCTTACCGGCACTATTATTGGTGTTGGAATGTTTTCATTGCCGTATCTGGCTTCTCAGACTGGTTTTTTGACAATGGTTGTTTATCTTTTTATTCTTGGCGCTGTTGCTATTTTAATCCATCTAATTTTTGCTGAATTATCTTTAAATACCCCTGATTTTAGTCGCTTACCCGGTTTTGCTAATTTTTATTTAGGAAAATGGGGAAAAAGAATTGCTACTTGCTCAGCAATTATTGGACTTTTTGGCACAATCTTGGCTTATTTAATTGTTGGTGGAGAATTTTTAAGCAATTTATTTTCGCCGGTTTTTGGCGGAAGTCCTTTAATCTATACTCTTATTTATTTTGTAGCTGGAGCAATTCTTATTTATTTTGGAATTAAAACTATTGAAAAAATTGAATTATGGGGGATGGTTTTATTTTTCGGCGCTTTAATTTTTATTTTTATAAAAAGCTTGCCAATTTTTAATTTAAGCAACTTATTTATAATTCACGGCTCAGGATTTGCAGTTCAAAATTTATTTTTTCTTTTTGGCCCTATTCTTTTTTCTTTATGGGGGCTAACTTTGGTGCCGGAGCTTGAAGAACAACTTGGCGAAAATAAAAATTTATTAAAAAAAATTATTCCATCAGCAATATTAATTTCAATTCTTACTTATATTTTTTTTACAGTGATTGTTTTAGGAGTTTGCGGCAATCAAACCACTGAGTCAGCATTGGTTGGTTTAAATAATTTTTTTAGCAGCAAGGTGATGGCAATAGTATTTTTATTTGGCATCATTGCAACTTTTACATCATTTATCGCCTTGGGTTTAACCCTTAAAAAAGTTTTAAATTATGATTTAAAAATTCCCAAAAAATTAGCCTGGTTTATCGCTTGTTTTGTGCCATTATCTCTTTTTCTTTTAGGCTTTAATAATTTTATCAGCGTTATAAGTTTTGTTGGAGGAATTATGCTTTCCATTGACGGAATTTTAGTTTGCTTAATGTATCAAAAACTTAAGAAAACTAAAAAAGCCACTGCGCTTTCTTTAACACTTATCTTCATCTGTTTTTTAGCTATCTTTTTTAGTTTAAAGACATTTATATTCTAAAAAAGTAAAAAATTTTAGCAGTGGACCTACGGGGAATCGAACCCCGACCTCCTCCATGCCATGGAGGCGTTCTACCACTATACTATAGGCCCAGCATATATAAATGCTTTGCATTTCTATAGGCTTAGCATATATAAAATTCTACGAATTTTCTATAGGCCCAGTAAATTAATTTACAATTTACAATTTTTTTCAATTTTTCCTTCAAAATTTTTCTGCGAAAAACTTTAAGCGGGCAAAAAGTTTTCAAACAGTGAAATTTTGAACAAGAAAAAAATTATTAATTTTCAAAATTATTATTTAATTTTAACATTTTTTATTTTTCTTGCAACTTTTTATTAAAAGATTTAAGCTAAAACTTAAAAGCTATTGGTGCCCTCGTAGCTCAACTGGATAGAGCAGCTCCGTCCTAAGGAGAAGACTGCAAGTTCAAATCTTGCCGAGGGCACAATATTTCATTAATATAATTTAACAAGGAAGCGTGCCTGAGCGGTTGAAAGGGCCGCACTCGAAATGCGGTATACTCGAAAGAGTATCGGAGGTTCGAATCCTCCCGCTTCCGCCAGTTTGCGAAATTAGAATTTTTTATTTCAAATTTATACTAAAATTGTTATTTTTGATGAACTGATCATAATGAAGATGAGGCAGAAACTTTCAAAAATTTCAAATCTATATTTTACAACGCAAAAATTAGTTAAGTAATCAATTACGTAACTAGTTTTTACTTATTCTTATCTAAAGGTATAGCAAAAAATAAAAATAGTACGAAAAGTTTATTTTAAATTTAAAAGTTAATTTTAAATTTTTACTTTAAGCCTTTGCTACGACGAGCGCTAAAATTTTTTTAGCGCCATTTTGTTTTAAAATTTTTACTGCTTCATTAATAGTAGCGCCAGAGGTAAAAACATCATCAATGAGAATTATATTTTTTCCGCAAACCATTTCTTGATTTTTTATTTTAAAACAATCTTTGACATTTTTAGCTCGCTCTTCGCTATTTTTTGTTTGAGCTTGCGATTTTGTATCTTTAATACGCAAAAGCGCATCGGAAATTTCCAGATTTAATTTTTTTGCTAAATTTTCGGCAATTAATTTTGTTTGATTGAATCCGCGTTCTCGCTCTCGGCGTGGATAAAGAGGAATAGGTATCACTATAAAATTTTCAATTCTCTCGCCAAAATCTTTCTGCGAAAAATTTAAGTAAGTAAGCAATTTACAATTTTCAATATATTTAATTAATAAACTGCTTAAAACTTGAGATAAGCCTTTGACGCCTTTGTATTTGAAGGAATGAATTAAATTTTGTAGCCCTGGATCATCATAATTCCCAGCGGCTCCTAATAAATATTTGCTATCAAAATGGCAGATTTTTTTATTTTCTGCTAATCGGGCGCGACAAACTGGACAAAATAAAGTATTATTTATTTTAATAGAAGAGAAACATTCGTAACAAATGCATTGATTCGATCCGTATAAATCTGTGTTGTTTTCTGTATTAGTCTGTGTTTTAAGAAGTCTTTGGCAATTAATGCAGATTGACGGAAAAAGAATATCAAGAAATAAATTTTTTGCTTTTATAGTTTTTTCTTTGAGAGATTTATGAGAGCGCGCTTTATTAATAAATGAAAACATAGTATAATAATATAATATAATTTAAAATTTAAAAATCAAAAATTTCATGCATCGTGCGTCATGTATCATTAGTATAGTTTTTGAATTTTGAAATTTTAAATATGTAGTTATGGTTTTACATTAATAGTTTTAGCAACTTGTATGGTCTATGGTTATAGGTTAATAGTCTATAGCAATAAGTTTAGTTATTAGTTCTAGATTATTAGTAAAATTAATCTACAACCATAACCATAGACCTAACTAGCCGCGATGCCTTATGACCATTAACTATTAGAATTTAGAGATTAAATAATTATTTAGATTAATTGGAGACTAGAATAATTAGAATAATTTTATCAAAATACTTTTTAAATTAATTTTTACCATGCTTATTCCTTTTGGCTCTAAAAATCTTGCTGGCGTAGATATTGGAACGGCTTCTATCAAAGTAGCGGAAATAAAAGAAGGCTCTCCGAAAAGCCAGTTTTTAAATTATGGAGTTGTTGAAGCTTCTACCCATCTTGAAAGACAAAATGAGGCTTTTCAAACTAGTTCTTTAAAGCTTTCTGAAAAACAAGCCACTGAAGCATTAAAAGAACTTTTTAAAGAATCGAAAATAAATACAAAAAATGTTGTTGCTTCAATTCCTTCTTTTTCTTCTTTCACAACTTTTTTCAATCTTCCTTTAATGAACGAAGAAGATACTCGTAAAGCAATGAGTTTTCAAATAAAAAAATATCTTCCTTTGCCGATTTCGGAAGTAAAAATTGAATGGATAAAAGTTGGCGAACGAGACACTGAGATAGGCAGACAGCAGGAAATCCTTTTAATCTCTGTACCCAAAGAACAAATCATTCAATATCAAAATATTTTTAAAATGGCAGGTCTTAATTTAAAAGCCTTAGAAATTGAGAGCTTAGCTTTAGCAAGGGCTTTTACGGATTCTCAAGACAGCACTCCGGTTGTTTTGGTAGACATTGGATGTTATAATACTAATATTGTAGTTGTGGAAAATGGTTATTTAAAATATAATAATTATACGGGTTACGCTGGCAATTTTTTGACCAGAGCAATTGCTAATGGCTTAGGAATTGACATAAGAAGAGCGGAAGAGATTAAAAAAAGCAGAGGTCTTTTAGCTGGTGGGGCTGAATATGAGTTATCCACATTGCTTCTTCCTTTTCTTGATGCTATAATAGGAGAAGTAAAAAGAGCCATTAACAATTATCAAGTCGACTCTTCAAAATCTATAAAAAAAGTTATTTTGGTGGGTGGTGGCGCAAATCTTTTAGGAATTGAACAATATTTTGAAAGAGAATTGAATTTAGAAGTGGAAATTGGTAATGCTTTAAGCAAATTAAATTATCCATTAGAGATTGAACCGATGGCGAAAGAAATTGGCAGTACCTTAGGAATCGCTATTGGTTTAGGTTTACACGGATTTTAATAGTTGATGATTAATAGTCGACAACTAACAATTAAAAGCTATATTTATGGTAGAGCATCCACAATCTTTGCTTGAAGAAGAATTAAGAAAGCCTGAAGAAGTAGAAATAGGGTGGCCTTGGCGTCTTTTAGTATTTTCTTTTTTCATTTTTATTGTTGTATTAATTACTTTTTTAGGGATAAAATTTGGTTATCAGCCATATCTTGATAATAAAATAAAAACTTTGGATTCAGAAATTGATAAATTAAGCCAATCAGTAAGTCAAAGCCAGATAGATGATTTTATTGCTTTTTATTCTCAATTATCTAATTTGAAAGTTTTATTAAATAATCATGTTTTTGGCTCTAATGTTTTGAAATTTTTAGAAGATAATTCTTTGAAGAGCGTCGTTTATATTAGCGCCGATGTTGATGCTCGTCTTAAGGGGATAAAATTAAGCGGTGTTGTTCCTTCTTATGAAGCACTAGCTCAACAGATTGAAGTTTTCAGACAGTCGCCCTTAGTCAAAGAAGTTTCTTTTAAAAAGGCTCAACAAAACGAACAGAAAGAAATAGGTTTTGATTTAGAAATATCTTTAGCTGATAATTTCTTTAAAGAAGCATCGGCTTTGCCATCTTCTTCTAATATTTCTGTTCCAGCAATTCCGGAAATTTCTCCTTCGGTAATTTCCACGTCGACCAACAAATCAACATCAACTCATCAATAGCTAAAAAATAATTATGAAAGGTTCAACAAAAAGATTATCAAGTATTTTTCTTTCAGCTGTTTTTATCATCGGAGCTTTGATAATGTATGCTAGTTTTATCAAGCCAATTTATAAAACTATAGCCAAAGAAAGAGGAGAAGTGGCAGCACGGGAAAAAATTTTAAATGATAGTAAGGCGATAATAGATCAGCTTAAATCTATGCTTTCTGATTATCAAAATTTATCTGCGCTCCAAGATCAGATTTCTTTAAGTTTGCCTAAGAATCCTTCGACAGCCACGGCATTCTATCAGCTAACTCAATTAGCTTCAAACAGTGGTTTATCTGTTGAATCAGTTGGGGTTGCACAATCTTCTATAGGCCAATCACAAGAAAAAGACACTTTATTAAAAGGCGTTGGTTCGCTTAAATTTACTTTAAGAACAACTGGTAGTTATGAAGCCTTGAAATTATTTTTAGCAAAAATAGAAAATAATGTTCGAATTTTCGATTCAAATAGTTTTAAAATTGCACCAGCAGGAGGCGAGAAGGGAACAAATGCTTTTAATTTTGATATTGAGGTCGATGCCTATTATTTAGGTGATTAATATATTTTAGTATTTAGAAAATAGGATTTATAATTTAGAATTTAATTATTTAATATGGCAATTGTTATTGAAAAGGAGAAAAAAGGCGTTAATTGGTTTGCGATTTTTACAGTTATTATTATAGTAGCTATTATTGGTATTGCTGGTTATTTATTATTTTTCTCAGAAGTTCCTTTAGCTGAAAAAGTAATTCCTTATCAACTAGAGGTTTCAGATCAAGTTTCTCAATTGCAATTTCAGTCAGCAGTTCAAGTTTTAACTAATAATAAATTTTATCAATCGCTTCAGTCATATGTCATCTTACCTTTGCCATCTTCGGATAGTATCGGAAAGACAAATCCATTCAAATAATTAAAAAATTAAAATTTAAAAATAAAAGTTATAATCAAAAATTCAAAATTATTTAAATTAAAAAATTTTAAAATTTTATACTGTCATTTTACATTTTGATATTTACATTTTTAATTATTT
>CAYXLL010000028.1:0-6187 GCA_964465875.1 uncultured Candidatus Saccharibacteria bacterium | reverse complement strand
TGCCTGAGAAAGAATAGAAAAATCAGGATTAATTGTTGGATCAACATTATGCCTTGTGGCTAATAGAGAAGTAAGATCTTCTTTAACTTGAGACATTAAATTTTTATCTTCAACACTTACAGCAATAGATGAAAGATATTTTCCACCAGAAAGAACTTTTTGCATTGTAGTAAGAGGAACATAAATTGTATCGTCTGGGTTGAAGCCAAAACCAGCGCTGCCTTTTTCTTGAAGTAAGCCAATAACTTTAAAATTATTTTTATTAATTCTAATTGTTTTTCCAATAGGATTGGAATCTTCACCGAAAAGATCGTTTGCTACCGTAGGACCAAGCACTGCTACGCGTCCTAAAGATTTAAGATTTGCTTCTGAAATAAAAGAACCATTAGCAACCGATACATTTCTTACCATTAAATAATCCGGCGTAACGCCAATAACAGTAGAATTAGTATTATTTCCAGAGGCAACAATTTGAAATCGTCCTTGCCTTTCTGGTGAAATATAATTTATTCCTTCAACTTCGCGAATAGCATCAGCATCTTCATTAGTAAGTGTTTGCGCTGAACCTCTGCCTTGAGATACAACACCTCGTCCTGATTGAGCAAAACCAGGCGTGATAGTAAGTAAATTTGAGCCGAGATTTTCAATATTTGAAGCAATTTGACTTGATGCGCCTTGTCCAATAGAAATCATAGCAATGACGGAACCAATGCCAATTACAATACCAAGGATTGTCAGGCCTGACCTTGCTTTATTGGCTGAAAGAGCAATATACGTTTCTTCTAAAATATCTTGAATTTTCATTTTATTAAAGTATTAAAATTATTAATTTTTTATAGATTTATGATTTATAATTCGTCTATTTTTTATTTTACTATCTTCTATTATATTTCCATCTTTAAGATGAATTATACGTTCCGCATGTTCAGCAATATATAATTCGTGAGTAATTAAAACAATAGTACATCCTTGTTTTTCGTGAAGATTTTGAAATGTTTCAAGCACTTTTTCGCCTGTTTGGGTATCCAGGTTGCCAGTTGGTTCATCAGCTAAAATAAGAGAGGGATTATTAACAAGAGCGCGAGCGATAGCAACTCTTTGCATCATTCCGCCAGAGAGTTCATTTGAATGATAATTCCAAAATTCTTCTGGAAAAGCTGCTTTTTGAAGAGCTTCTTTTGCTCTTTTTTCTCTTTCTTCTTTTGGGACGCCGGCATAAATTAAAGGCAAACTTACATTGCGAAGAACTGTTGTGCGAGGAAGAAGATTAAAAGATTGAAAAACAAAACCAATTTTTTTCATTCGAATATCGGCTAATTCATCATCAGAAAGATTTGAAACATTTTTATTATTAAAAAAATATTCGCCGCTCGTTGGAGTATCAAGACAACCGAGAATAGACATTAATGTTGATTTTCCAGAACCAGACGGACCCATAATAGCCACAAACTCACCATCATTAACTATAAAAGAAATATTTTTAAGAGCGTGAGTTTTAATATTGCCATTTTGATAAATTTTATTTATTTTTTTACACTCGATCATATAATTTAGTTTTTAAAATCTATTTCCGCCCATAGGAATGCCGGGAAGTCCTGTATTTCTAGACGATGATTGTGTTTTTGACTGCGTTGAATTTGACGAATTTGTTGAGTTTGAAGAATTTCCTTGGATTGTCCGAATAATAATAAAATCACCTTCGTTGAGGCCACTAGTTATTTCTGTAAATTCATCATTAGCAGCTCCAATTTCTACTGGCTGCTGAATAATAGGATTTTTAAGAATTACACCGCTTGTGCTTGTGCTTGAAATTAATTTTTTATCATTTTCATTCGGCATTTCTACATAATTAGTGCCATTTTTTGATTTTATTGCTGAATTTAGCACCATTAAGACATCTGGTTTTGCTTCGGTAATAATTGAAGCAGAAACATTCATAGAAGGCTTAATACGATCGTCTTGAGTATCAAAAATTATTTTAACATTATAAGTTACAACTCCTTGAGAAACAGTGCCGATATTATCAACTTCTGTCACTTGACCAGTGATAGTTAAATCAGGAATCGCATCAAAAGTAAGCGTTGCTTTTTGGCCAATTTTTACTTGTACAGCATCAACTTCGTTTAAAGAAATTTCAGCAATTTTTTGAGGAGTAATAATAGTCGCAATAGTAGCGCCTGATGATATTGAATCTCCTTTTTTAACATTTATTTCAGCAATAATTCCATCAAATGGAGCGCGAATATAATAATCAGCTAATTTTGCTTTAGCATCGTTAAGCGCATCTTCACGTTGTTTAACGCTAATTTCTTGAGAGCGTAAATCTAGCGGCTGGCTTTCTAATGTATCTTTTTGGCTATTAATATTATTTTTAACAGCAAGAAGATTCTGCAAATAATTATTTATTTTTGTATCATACGTTGATAGGTCGTTATTATGCTTTTCAATGATATCCCAATTTTTATGAGTCGAAGCGTTAGAATCAGAAGGAAGAAAACTAACATATAATGGTCTAACCGAATCTCTGCCTAATTTTATTAATTGAGCAGTTTTTACTGTTAAATTATATCCATCATCAATAGCTTTTCCGCGATCATCTCCTGTTCCTCTTTGGGCTGTTTCAAAATCAATTAGTGCTTGATTTTCAAGGGTTTTAATTTCTGAAAATAAATTTTGCGCTGAATCAGGAATAGGACTTTTTTGAGGAGCGTTTAAGAAATAATTGGCATAATATGTAATATTACTTTCGCCAGGCATTAATTCTTCATTAAAAAATATTGAGTTTAAAGAATTCAAAATAGTATTAAATTCTTCATAAAAATCGCTAAGAATACTCATACCATCTTCGTACGCCTTATTTAAAGTATCTCCCCGCGATTGCTGCTTTTGTTGAAGATTTAATTTATTAAGAGCCAATTGTGCATTTTCAAGACTTATTTCCGCATCTTCAACTGATTTTTGCGCATCACTACTATCAATTTGAGCAATTAAAGTACCAGATTTTACTTCGTCTCCTTTTTTAACGCCAACGTAAATAATGTCACCTGAAACTTTCGGCTTTATATCTAATTGATTTAAAGCTGAAATTTGTCCGCTTCCACTTACAGACGTAATAAGAATGCCTTTTTGGACTTGGCTAAGAACATAACGAGTTTCGCTGTTAGAGTTTTTAATTTTTTTAATTCCAAAATATCCGCCAACAATAACAATAACGCAAATAATAATAGTGATAATTTTATGTTTTATAATAAAGTTAGAAAATTTTTTAAACATAATTTTTGATTTTAAAATTTATCTTGGTAAACGATTTCTTAAAAATTTTGGAGAAAAAGTATTTTGACCAGGAACACCATTATTTATTTGGGCAGGAGAAGGCATTACTCTTATTAATTTTGCTTCAATTTGTCCAGCATTATTTGGATCACCAATTACTACAATGAAATCACCAGTTTTAAGATCTGAGGCTTTTATTTTTTGACGAAGGCAAAAAATTGTAGTGTCATCTTTAATCAAGACAGATTTTTCTACATTTTCTTTATCTTTTATAATAAGGTTATTATTGTCAATTTTTATAATTTGGCCAGCAGCCCCATGAGAAGATATAAATTCATCGTTTTTATTAGGCGGTAAGAAAAATCCTCCTTTTGGACCGCCAAAATTAAGATGATAATTTTCACCCCAATGGTAAGAAAATTGGGCTTTTTTATATCCCACTTCAATTCCTAAACGAAAAACAAGCAAAAGTACGATTAAGGCAACAACGACCCAAATTATAATTTTAAATGTTTTTGATTGGAAAAAATTATTGAATTTCATATTTTTCATATTAGTTAGTTTTTAGATTTGTTTTTAATGGTGAAAATAAACTTTTTGAATATTGCGCTATATATTTAATTGACTCAAGCAATACAAAAATGACAAAAAGGAATAAAGCAATAGCCATTACCGGAAGCGATTCAAGAATGGCGACTATAAAACTATCAAAATAATTAATAATAGCTTTAGTATCAGTAAAAGCAAGTTGAATAAAATTAATAAATTCTGATTGAGCAAAAGATGTTTGGATCATTTTAAAAGTAGGAATTAAAGCTATTAGAGAAGTTACCAACAAAACAGAGAATAAAGTAAATCTTACTTTAATGATTCGTCGTTCTTGCTCCCAATGAATTTGATTCATTATTTTTTCTAATAAATCTTTTGGCGGCTCAGGAGATGCAAGAAAATTAGCTAATTTTCTATGTTTTTTTTCTGTCATAATTTTAAAGGATAATTTTATCCTTCTATTTATTAATACGAAGCAAGGATGCATTTTTGTGCATCTCTGTTTTTTAAAGTTTTTGAATATATTTTAAGAAAGAAGATTTTTAAGTTTATTAATAGCTCTGCGATAGCGGGAAGTGGTGGTATGGAGTGGTTCTTTAAGTGATCTAGAAATCTCCTTGAAGCTTAAAAGAGATTTATGTCGCAAAGATAAAATCATACGATCTTTTTGCGGCAATTTTTTTATTGCGGAATTAATTTTTTCCATAGTTTCATATTTTTCTACAGCTTCTTGAGGTAGGGGATTAGGGTCAATAAAATTTTCTATAAAAATATTTTCTTTTTTTTCATCGCTATATTTTGAAATAAAGCGAGACAAAGAAATTGTTTGTTTTTTTCTTAAAAAATCAATCGTTGTATTTTTTGCAATTGTAAAAATCCAAGTTTTAAAACTTTTGCTTTTATCAAATTTTTTGAGATTACGCCAAGTTTTTATAAAAACTTCCTGCACTATATCTTCTGTATCTTGTTGGTTTTCAATATATCCATAAACAAATTTATAAATTGGCCTAATATATCGGCTATAAAGAATTTCAAGTGATTTTTCGTCGCCTTCTAAATAATTAGTTATTAAATTTTGATCAGAAACTTCCATAATTTTTAATAATATCACAAAATCCATTTCTTTCCTAATTTTTTAAAAATCTATACAAATTAAATAAATCAGAGTAAAATAGAATATATGAAGAAAAAAATTATCTCAATTATTATAGGATTATTAATTATAGGTGGTATAGTTTGGTTTTTTGTTGCTAAACAAAATTCAGTTTTAGTCAAGAAAGCAGATAATTTAAATACAGACCAAACTTTAATAACTCAAGCAACTTATCTTTGCAAAAATAATAAAACCATCAACGCTTCCTTTTATGAAGGGAAATTAATACCAGTTAAAGAAGGAGAAATGCCAATTCCTACCGGAAGCGTAAAGCTCGTTTTAAGTGACGGTAGAAATCTTGATTTATCTCAAACTATTTCTGCTGATGGAGTACGTTATGCTAATAGCGATGAATCATTTATTTTTTGGAGTAAAGGAAATGGCGCTTTAGTTTTAGAAAATAATGAAGAAAAAGATTATGTTGGATGCATAGTTTTAGCAAAAGATCTAGGTGATTTACCTAATGTTTATTTAGATCCTGTCGCTGGTTTTTCTATTCGTTATCCTATTGATTATTCAATAGATACTTCTTACAAATATCAAGGATTAGGGCCTAATAAGGAAATTCACGGTGTAAAATTTATTATTCCAAAAAGTTTTGCTAGCGGCACTAATTTATCAAGTTACGATACTGGCGTTTCTGTTGAAATTATTTCTGAAGTTAAAGATTGTAGGGCTAATTTATTCCTTAATAGCAACGCTAAGGAGCAGACCATACAAGATAATAATGGAAGAGAATATTCTTTTGCTTCAAGCACAGAAGGCGCTGCTGGAAATTTTTACGAAGAAGAAGTTTGGGCTTTTTCTAATGCAAATTCCTGTATTGCTGTTAGATATTTAATTCACTCTATGAATATTAATAATTATCCTGAAAATACCGTTTTAGAATTTAATCGACAATTTTTAATAGAACAATTTGATGAGATTAAAAATTCTTTAATAACTCTATAAAAAAATTTAAAAAGCTTTTAAAATTTAATGAAAAGTAATATAATAATATATAAATATGAGTTTTTTACGAATTATTAAAAATCCTATAAAACAATGGTATCTGATCCTTTTGGTAGGTGTAGTTTTAGCTGGAGTCGGTATATGGACACTTTTCTTTTTGCATCAATCAATCATATTAATTGCTACTGTTTTTAGTTTAATTTTTCTACTTTCTGGTCTTTTTGAAACAATTTCATGTTCGCTCAATTTCTTGTTTGAGCG
>CAYXLL010000027.1:0-6430 GCA_964465875.1 uncultured Candidatus Saccharibacteria bacterium | reverse complement strand
CTGTTATGCTATAGCATAACAGTATTTGATTATTTGAATTTTAGATTTAATTAAAAATTAGAATAATTTTTTCAGGCTTGCTTTTTATTATTTGCTGTTTATGTTTAAATTTGAATTAGCCATTAATTTATACTTTTTATTTTGTAAAAAATTGAAATAAGCGCTAACTCCAATCATCGCTGCATTATCAGTACAAAATTCTAAAGGAGGAATAATTAAATTTACTTTAATTTTATTTTTTTTGATATTTTCTTTGAACATTTTAGCTAAAGTTTTATTAGCTGCTACTCCTCCTGCAACAATTATTGTCCTAGCTTGAAATTCTTTTACTGCTCGCAAGGTTTTTTTAATTAATGTTTCAAACGCAACTTCTTGAAAAGATGCAGCAATATCCGCTTTGTCTATTAAACTAATCATTTTTTGTTTTTTCTTTTTTGTATTTTCGTCCTTTTTCGTACTTTCATATGTTTTTCTTAAATAATACAAAACTGCAGTTTTTAATCCAGAAAAACTAAAATCATAATTTTTTTGATTTAACATTGGCCGAGGGAAATTAATTGCTTTTGCATTTCCTTTTTTGGATAATTTTTCTATTTCCGGCCCTCCTGGATAAGGAAGATCAAGAAGCCTTGCTACTTTATCAAAGCATTCTCCAACTGCATCATCACGAGTCTCACCAAGCTTTTTAAGACGAGTTAAATCATTCATTAAAAGTAAAATTGTATGACCGCCAGAAACCAATAAAGCTATGGCAGGAAATAAGATTTTAGACTTAATCTTAGGGCTTTTAGAGTTCAGCAAAAAACTATAAAGATGACCTTCAAGATGCGACGCTCCAAGTAGTTTAATTTTTCTTTTTCGCGTCGATCCGTGTTCTAATCTGCGTAAGTCTTCGTATACTTCTTGCGCAAAATTAATTCCTGTCCACAAACAAGGTTCAAGCCCTGGGCCAACAGTAACAGCAATTAAATCAATATTTTTGACAGCCGATGTCCTCAATATTGACGATAATTTTTGGACAGCGGATGCTCTTACATTAAAAATTTTTTTAAAAAGTATTGGTAAATTTTTAAGGTGTTCACGTTTTGCTAAATTCGGCACTACTCCCCCAAATGGCTGGTGAACTTTAATTTGAGAAGCAACAAGATTTTCTAAAATCTTAAAATGCGGATTTTTCAATCCGCCGCTTGCCTCAATTAAAGCAATAGCTGTCTCATCACAACTTGTTTCAATAGCTAAAATTCTTAATAGCTTCATTTTAAAAATATATCACAATTTTTTGAGAATTTAAAATATGTCTTCTTGGACTATTTTGTCATGCTTTAGAAAAATAAAAAGCCTTACATTAATTTTAATGTAAGGCGTGGTGCAGCCTGCGGGAATTGGACCCGCATCTCCACTTTGTAAAGTGGCGCTCTGCTCTTGATTGAGCTAAGGCCGCAATTTTTTGTTAAAAAACAAATTAATAATTAAATTAGCATGAAAAACAAATTATGTCAAATTTTTGGAAAATGCAAATTAACTTCTAAAATTTAAATTTTAGGCAAACTCTTGATAAGAAAAGAAAAAAAATATAAAATAAAATTATTGCGGGTGTAGTACAGTGGTAGTACGCCAGATTGCCATTCTGGCGACGAGGGTTCGATTCCCTTCACCCGCTCATGAAATCTCCAAAATACATCTTTGTTTGCGGAGGAGTAATGTCCGGCGTTGGTAAAGGCGTTGCAACTGCTTCTATTGGTAAAATTCTTCAGAGCCGTGGCTTTAATGTCACGGCTTTAAAAATCGATCCTTATATTAATGTCGATGCTGGAACAATGAATCCAACTGAACATGGTGAAGTTTTCGTTACCGATGACGGTGATGAATGTGACCAAGATATTGGAAATTATGAAAGATTTTTAAATATAAATATATTAAAAGATAATTATTTAACTACCGGCCGAATATATGAAACAGTAATTAAAAAAGAAAGAAATCTAGAATATGGTGGCCGCTGCGTTGAAGTAGTCCCTGATATTCCTAATGAAGTAATTTTAAGAATAAAAAAGGCTGCCAAAAAGGCAAAGGCTGATTTTGTTTTGGTTGAAATTGGCGGCACTGTTGGTGAATATCAAAACCTTCTCTTTCTTGAGGCCGGAAGAATGATGAAGTTGATGACACCAAAAGATGTAATTTTTGTTCTTGTAAGTTACGCTCCAGTGCCAAAAATGATTGGCGAAATGAAAACAAAACCTACTCAGTGGGCAGCAAAAACTTTAAATTCAGCTGGCATCCAACCTGATATCTTACTTGTTCGCTCTGAGATATCAATTGATGAAATCCGTAAAAGAAAACTTTCGATCGCTTGTAATATGAAACCAGAAGACATAATTTCTGCCCCTGACATTGAATCAATTTATGAAATTCCTTTAAATTTTGAAAAAGAAAATCTTTCAAATATTATTCTCAAAAAATTTGGACTAAAGCCGAAAAAAGAAAATTTGAAAGATTGGAAGAAAATGGTAGAAATTATCAAAAATCCGACTAAAAAAGTCAAAGTAGCTATTGCTGGAAAATATTTTCGAAGCGGGAAATTTACCTTAATGGATTCCTATATTTCAGTTATTGAAGCCGTTAAACATGCTTCCTATTCTCTAAAAGCAGCTCCTGTTATCACTTGGCTTGATACTGAAGAATTTGAAAAATCATCCCAAAAATTAAAACAACTAAAAAAATTTGATGCTGTGATAGTGCCGGGAGGATTTGGTAGCCGCGGCATTGAAGGAAAAATAAAAATTATCGAATATTGCCGAAAAAATAAAATCCCTTTTTTAGGACTTTGTTTAGGAATGCAGCTTGCAGTTGTAGAATTTGCCAGAAATGTCTGTAATTTAAAAGATACAAATTCAACTGAGATAAATCCAAAAACAAAATATCCAGTGATTGATATAATGGAAGAACAAAAAGAAAAAATAAAAGATAAAAAATACGGCGGAACAATGAGATTGGGCGCTTATGCTTGTGAAATTATGCCAAATAGCAAAGCATATGAAGCGTATAATAAATGGCAAGTGGCGAAAAGCACAAAAGAAAGACTAAGCGATAAATGGCAAACGGCAAATAACAATTTTTTAATTTCTGAACGGCATCGTCATCGGTATGAATTTAATAATAAATATCGCGAAATTTTAGAAAAGAAAGGGCTTAAAATATCCGGCATAAATCCAGAACTTAATCTTGTAGAAATTATAGAAATTCCAAATCATCCATTTTTTGTCGCAACTCAATTTCATCCAGAATTTTTATCTCGACCGCTTCATCCTCACCCATTGTTTAAAGAATTAATTAAAACAGCACTAAAATAAATTAAAGAGCCTTGACGAAAATTGTCAAAGCTCTTTTTTAAAAATTCAAATTTCGCTAACGCTAACCGGATAAGATCCTAAAATTTTTAATAACTTGACTTTCTTTTTTAGTGTCTCTAAGGCAACGCTGACTTTTCTCTCGTTTTGATGCCCTTCAATATCAACAAAAAACATATATTCTCCTAATTTAGTTTTTAAAGGCCTAGAGAATAAAGTCTTCATATTAATATCCAAAACATCAAAAATTTCTAAGACCCTTACTAAAGCTCCTGGCTTGTCAGGAATAAGAAAAATTAAAGATGTCTTATTTTTTTGATTTCTTCTTCTTTTTTCTTTGCCTAACACAATAAAACGAGTTTGATTGTTGAATTTATCATTAACTGCTTTTTTTATAACTGGAACTTGATAAATTTTTGATGCTAACAATGTTCCAATGGCTGCTACTTCTAAATTTTTTGTTTTTGCCACTATCTTTACTGCCTCACTGGTACTATCCACGTCTTTAATTTGTACATCCAATTTCTTTAAAAATTGGCGACACTGACCTAAGGCTGAAGGATGAGAATAAATAATTTTAATATCTGAAATTTTTCCAAAACCTAATAAATTCTGCACTATTGTTAAGACAATCTCTTGCTCTATAAAAAAAGTAAAATCGCTAGCCAATAAATCAATAACCCAATTTACTTGACCATCAAGCGAATTTTCAATCGGCAATACAGCTTTTTGAACTTTATTCTCGAAAAGAGCCTCGGCTAAACTATAAGAAGAGTATGCTTTAAGTTTTGCTTTATCTCTCATCTTCTTTTGTAAAATTATTGCGGCTTCATGAGAAAAACTTCCTTCTGGACCTAAATATCCAATTATTTCCTTCATATTTCCTCCTTTTTTTGTTGTTAATATGCTTTTTTATTAAAATAAAAAATCTCCGCCTTGGGAGATTTTCTTATTATCAAAATCAAAATATTACCTCCTCGGCGCTTTTATCAATCGAAAATTAAAGAAAAATTCCTGAGAATTTTTTGCGATATTAATTTTTTCTAAATTATCTTTAACCATTTTAAAAAGTATAACAAATTAAAAAATATTTGTCAAATTTTTTGCCTAATCTCCAACAATCTTTCATATTTTGCTAATCTCTCCGGAGCGCCAGGAGCGCCGGCTTTTAATCCCCACGCGCCAACGCCAACCGCTAAATCAGCGATAAAATTATCCATTGTTTCGCCGCTTCGATGACTGACGATTATCTTCCAAGTATTATCATAAGCAATTTTTATGACATTTAAAGTTTCGGTTAATGTTCCAATTTGGTTTGGTTTAATTAAAATAGTGTTGCCGGATTTTTTATCGATGGCAGTTTTCAATCTATTTGAGTTAGTTGTCGTTAAGTCGTCGGTGATGATCAATATTTGAGATATCCGATCTCCAAAATATTGACGATTAATTTCGAGAACTCGAATGTTTTTAAATTGAAGTTCTTTCAAGAGCGAAGAAAACGAGTTAAAATCTTCTTCTTCAAATGGATCTTCAAGAGAAATTATATTATAGCGGCTAATAAGATCTAAATAATATTTTTTCAATTCTTCAGCTGAATATTGCTTATCTGATAATTTATAAAATCCATCTCTAAAAAATTGGCTCGCTGCAACATCTAAACCAATGTTTAAAGGATAATTATGATCGTTAATAAAATCAAAAATAATATCTAAAGCTTCTTCGTTGTTTTGAAATGGCGCCGAATAACCTGCTTCATCGCCTAAAAAAACCTTGTCTTTGCCAAATTTTTCTATTAAATATTCTCCTAATTTTCTATAAAATTCTTTTGCTATGCTAAAGCCTAGTACAAAATCATCGATATCAGGAATTACTTGAAATTCTTGAAATTCTAATTGAGAATCGCTTCTTTGAGAATGCGCTCCGCCATTAATAATATTGAAAATAGGGCGAGGCAATTTAAAATCATGCATCACGCATCCTTTACTTTCTATCAAATTACGAATATAAATAAACAATTCTTTGCCTTCACTTTTTGCTTTTAAACGAGCGAATGCTAAAGATAATGCTAAAATTAAATTAGCCCCAAGATTGCTTTTATTTGTTGTTCCGTCTAAAGAAATTAAAAAATGATCAAATTTTTCTTGAGAGTTAAAATCACTAGCTAAAATCTGATGTTTTATTTGCTCAAATTTTTCTAAAGCTAATTTTGGTTCCAAAACAAAAGCCTCATGCATTCCTTTACTTTTTCCACTTGGCACCGAGGCTTGGCTATGTAAATCAATTGTTTGTCCATATAAATCCGCGCTCAAAGTATCTTTGCCGCGCGAATCTTTGATAATTTTTAATTCAGCATTTTCTATTTTCATTTCTCCGCTAATTTTTCAATGGTTTTTAAAATTGAATCTGGATTCAAACTGATTGATTCTATTCCTTCGTCTATTAAAAACTTTGCAAAATCCGGAAAATCACTTGGCGCTTGACCGCAAATCCCAATATATTTTCCTTTATCTCTACACTTTTTAACAATTTGTGAGATCAAAATTTTTACAGCTTCATTTTTCTCATTACCAATATGAGTTAACATACCAGCATCGCGATCTAAACCTAAAGTTAATTGTGTCAGATCATTAGAGCCGATGCTCATACCATCGAAAATTTCTAAAAATTCATCTGCCAATAAAATATTAGAAGGAATTTCGCACATCACATATATTTTTAAAGTTTTTAACTTTGAGTTTTTATCATCTAATTGGCTTTTGATTATTTTTAATACTTCCCTACCTTCTTCAGGAGTGCGGCAAAATGGCACCATCACTGAAATATTGTCCAAGCCAAAAACTTCTCTCGCTTTTTCAATAGCTCTACACTCTAAAATAAATGCTTCTTTAAACCTCGGGTCGTAATATCTTGAAGCGCCGCGCCAACCAAGCATCGGATTTTCTTCTTTCGGCTCATAAAGTTCGCCGCCAATCAAATTTCTATATTCATTAGTTTTAAAATCAGAAAATCTAACAATTACTTCTTTTGGATAAAAAGCCGCTCCAATTTTTCCAACGCCCTCGGCTAATTTATCAATATAAAATTGT
>CAYXLL010000026.1:0-6491 GCA_964465875.1 uncultured Candidatus Saccharibacteria bacterium | reverse complement strand
TAGGTTTTAATCGCGAAGATGTACTTGCTGAATTATTATTTTCACTAATGAACGGACATAAACCACTATCTTTCCCAGTGCGGCAATTTGATGATATTCTACTTTTAATGCCATTATGGGAAATACCAAAAATAGTTTTAGATGCTTGCTATCCTAAATATAGTATAGAGAATTACAAAGAACGTATGGATACAACAACTTTTCAACGCGGGATTATTTACTACCTTGCCCATGGCATTGAAGATGTTTATAACAATCTTGGACTTTCGCTTATGCAAGGTGTCAAGAAATTATTTGAGAAAAATTGGTCAGAATTGAAGCCCGATAAAGATTGGGATCTATATATTAGCGAATACGCAGAATTGAACAGAATAGCTGAAACCAAAAAATTACTTCAAAAATACTTTCATTTTCCAATCCTTAACTGAAAAATTTTTGCGCCCCGAAGACAAAAAGAGAAATTTTTGCGGGGAGGCTTAGGGCGATATCTGCGTTAGCGGCGTGGCGAAGTCGCTGAGTGAGGTGGCGCGCCACAGGCACGCCACTATTCTGTCCCGTTTATTTTTTTGGTAAAATAAGTTCGGACAAAGGATATGTCTCTCCGCCAACTTTTTGTAATCTTCTTGCTTGTATAAATAAAAAACTAATTTATGACAACTATTCAAAAAAATGAAAAACAAAAAGAAGAAGCTGGTATTACTTTCCAAGCTCCTGACTTTGAATATCAACCAAAATCAAGCGAATGGTATTTAATAACTATAATTGTTGCTTTAGGTTTAATTTTTTTAGCTTTATGGCAAAATAACTTTTTATTTGCGGTTTTTATAATTATCGGCGAGCTATTATTAATTTCGTGGGCATCAAAAAAACCAGAAAAATGGGAAATTAAAATTAACGAAAAAGAAATTCTTCTTAAAAAAGACAAAATAGAAAAAATTTTTAATATAGAGAGCGAATTTGCTGATTTTGGTATTAGAGATTCATCGGAAAATTTTAAAGAATTAGTTTTAAAAAGAAAATCCTCTTTTAGCCCATTTTTAGAAATCTATTTTCCCCGCGAGAAAGAAGCAGTAATTCGAGAAACAATTTCAAAAACTTTGCCAGAAGCGGAACATCCGCTTTCTTTCTGGGACTCTCTGATTAAATTGATGAAGTTTTAAAATTAAAAAATCGCCCCCATAGTTCAACGGATAGAACGTGAGCTTGCGGAGCTTAAGATGGGAGTTCGATTCTTCCTGGGGGCACAAAAAAATTTTCTAAAGTTAAGTTAAGACGCAAAAACTTGACAAAAAAATAATTTTGGAATAAAATATTTATTAAATAAAGTTCTTTTAAAATTTCAAAAAATGCCCCTTATTGTCTCCTTTCGGCAAAAGGCCGGACGTTATCACAGACAACGCCCGGCCTGATTTCTTAAATTAATTATTGCTATTATATAAATTCCGTGAAAGCTTTATAAAATATCCCAGCTTGAAATACTCAAGATAAAATAAAATTAAAAAAACTAAAAATCAGTTTAACAAAGAAAGGAGGTGAAAAAGAAAGGAGATGAAAAAGAAAAAGAAAGGAGGTGAAAAAGAAAAGAAACAAAAAGATGTACAAGAAGCAAGGGCAAAATTTTTATTTTTTTTAAAATGGCGGGAAGCCGAAAGGAGAAAAAGTGAGACAAAATGTTGCACGTTTGAATTATTGCGTTGATTGTTCTTTAAGAAGGGTTTGCATAGGAAACGAGATTGCGATTCGTATTTACTTTAAAGAAAGACCTAAAAGCCCTATTGATTTTAATTCAACCGAAATTTATGGAGCCACATGGTGTCGTTATTTGATGACTAGAAAGGGCTCCGGTCAAACTATAGAAGAGGAGTTTTTAAACGTTTTAAAAAAACTAAAAGACGAGAAGAAAAAAGTTATTTCTATTGTCACTAGCAAGAGCGTAGCGGAAAGATTAGAAAAAACTTTTAAGAAAATAAAGAAAAAAAGAGGGGGTGTAAAAATAGAAACTGTCTAATTATTTTATAGGGGCAACTGATGTTCAGCTGCCCCTTTTTCTTTACTATAAAAATAAATCGACTAAAAAAATTTAATCTCAAAAATTAAAGCACCCACAAAAATAATCAATTTGCTTATCTTGTGCGCTCGACTGGATTTGAACCAGTAATCTTTGGCTCCGGAGGCCAACGCTTTATCCAATTAAACTACGAGCGCAGTAAAATTTTAAAGGAGATTTTAATTACCTACAAAACAAAAAAGATTTTTGTAAAAAGAAGAGAGAATTTACTTTCCATGCAAATCAATAGTTTTTTCTTCGATACCTTTTTCGAACCTTCCAAGTAAAGTAAAAACTAGAAGCGTTAAAAACGTAGTAAAAATTGCTACAAGATTAAAACCAAAGCCGACAGCCATCCCAATAGCTCCTGCAACCCACAAACCAGCAGCAGTAGTAATACCTTGCAATTTAGATTGATGGAAAATAATA
Organism: uncultured Candidatus Saccharibacteria bacterium; assembly: GCA_964465875.1. GTDB lineage: Bacteria > Patescibacteriota > Minisyncoccia > UBA6257 > UBA9933 > CAYXLL01. The sequence continues at coordinate 4,015 of CAYXLL010000026.1, read as the reverse complement.
ACTCCGGCGCCTAAAAATCCAATGCCAACTACAATATTTGAAGGAATTCTTGAAGGATCAATAGCGCCTCCAAATTCTTTAAAAGCAAGAGCAGAAATACTAGTAAAAAGACAAGCGCCTAAACTGACTAAAGCGTGCGTTCTTATTCCGGCAGTTTTCTTTAATAATTCTCTTTCAATACCAATTAATGCTCCTAAAATAACTGCCAAAATCAGCCAGCCAAAAATTATTAATTCTGGATTATTAAAAACCCCCATTGAAATCTAATTAATTATTTTGAAATTATTCAACTACTTCAAAAATTTCATCGTCTTCTCTAACTTTTTCATCTACTTTTACTCCTACTTCTTGGCCCTTTTTTGCTATTTCAATATCTTTATGATCATATTGCATCGAAGAAATGGTTTGAATAAAATCTGTTGTTGCACCTTTAATATGAACCTGCTCACCTTTCTTAACAGGCCTATTGAATTTCATAATTGCAACCCCTAAATTAGAAAAATAATGAGTAATTTCTCCAATTTTTTTAGGCTCAGCCATAGTATTAAGTTTTTAGTTTATATCTTTTATCTTTTTCGACCTTTTAACTTTACAAATATATGAGTTAAGACGAATATATAAATTCTTAACTTAAATTAAAATATTAGCAAAGATTAATAAATTAGTAAGGATTAAGATGAATATTATTTCTATTTTCTTCAATAAATCCAATTAGTTTGTTTAAAAGTCTTTTAGGGTCAGAATCAAAAGCAATATAAGAATGCTCTTGGGCGCGGTGTGATTTTTCTAAAATATTTTTCACCACTTCATCTGTTTCCCAACTTCCTTCTAAAATGCCAATTGGTTTTTTATCTTCAAAAGCAATAGTAAATTCATTAACTGTCCCCATTCTGCCACAACCAACAACTACAGCATCAGCCGATCGAGTGAGAAGTAAATTTCTCCCTGAGTAGCCAAATCCTGTGTAGATAATTAAATCATGATAATCAATCGGTAATCCATATTTTTCAATATGTTCCTTTTGAGATTCAGCCGGCGAAACTCCTATTACAATTCCATTAGCCTCTTTTGCTCCTTTTGCTGCCCATAGAGGAAAACCAGTCGTTGCTCCATCAACTAAGACCAAATTTAAAGAAGCAATTTCTTTGCCTAACTGCTTGGCAATTTTCCAGGCATCGCCTCCGCAAAAACTTGTATCCGCTGCTCCAGAAACGCAAATTTTATATTTAGGAAAATTATTAGACATAATAAATAATTTTCAAATGCAATTAAATTCGTCAATTGAAAATTAAATCGTTAGCAATTAATTATAAATTGAGAATTGATAATTGAAAATTTATTTATATCTTATTATATCACAATCTCTTCTCCTATTGAAGGCACTGATGTTGCTATTGCTAATTCATCTTTTATGCGTCGATTTAAAGACATTATCTGCTCTTCTTCGCCATGAACAATAAAAACTTTTTTCAAATTTGAACGCATTGGAATAAGCCAATTAAGAAGCATATTTTGATCAGCATGAGCCGAATAACTACTGATAAATTCAACCCTGGCATTAACTGGAATCTCCTCGCCAAAAATTTTTACTTTTTTGGCGCCATCTAAAATTTGACGACCTAATGAATTTTTTACTTGATAACCAACAAAAAGAATAGCGCTATTTTTATCTGGAAGAAAATGATAAGCATGCCTCATAATTCTTCCTCCTTGCATCATACCCGAACCAGCAATAATAATTTTAGACCCTTTTATTTTATCTATTTCTTCTGATTCTTTATGCTCAAAACAAAATCTTAAACCAGGAAAATCAAAAATTTCATCGCCTCCTCTAATAATTTTTAAAGATTCTTGGTTAATATATTTTTGATTATAAGAATACTTTTGATAAAGATTAGTTAATTTAATCGCTAAAGGACTATCAAGAAAAATTGGGACTCGTGGAATCCTTCGATTTTCTACTAATTCGTTAAGCTCAAATAAAAGTTCTTGAGTTCTTTCCATGGCAAAAGCCGGAATTAAAAGTGTGCCATTATTTTTTACTGTATCTTCAATTAAATCTTCTAAAATATCTTTTTGCTTATTTTTGCCCTGATGGATACTACCGCCATAAGTTGATTCCAAAATTGCATAATCAGCTGCCAAAGAAACAGTAGAATCAGTAGGGTTAATTAAAGGCGCTGGTGTATTGCCTAGATCGCCAGAAAAAACAATTTTTTTATCGTGGTCTTTAATAGCAATAAAAGCTGAGCCAAGAATATGACCAGCATCAAAAAATTCAACCTCAAGGTCGCCGATATTAAATTTCTCATGATAATCAATCTCTTCCCATAAATTCATCAATTTATCAATGTCTTCTATGGAATAAAGTTTAGGCAAACCTTTGGCTTTAGCCTCTCTTTCTAAAATATCTGCTGAATCAATTAAAAGCTCACGACTAAATTCTTTGGTGGGCGGCGTGGAAAAAACTTTGCCACGAAAACCATCACGATAAAGTTTTGGTAAACGGCCAATATGATCAAGATGGGCGTGAGTGATAAAAACTGCTTTTATAGATTTTGGAGAATAAGAAAAAGGTTCAAAATTTTTCCTTTCACAATAATCGCTTCCTTGGAAAAGTCCGCAATCAACTAAAAATTTCTCGTCGTCCTGACTATTATTTTGTTCTAATAAATAATTAGAGCCGGTTAATATCCCAGCCCCGCCAAAAAAAGTTAATTTCATAGATTTAATTCTTCTAATCATAGCAGAAAAAATAATATTAGCCAAGTATAAATGATAGACAAAGTTACTATTTTATGTTATACTTAAAATAGTAACTTAACCTTTTAACAAAGGAGGAAGTATGGGCTGCTATTTAAGCTGCTTAGAGGTAAAAGACGGGAAATTGTTTGATCGATTAAGAAGAAAATTTGTTGATCATGAAGAAATTCCTACATTGCCCTTAGTGGTGGCAAAAGAAATTTACCAAAACAAAAACAAAAAGGAGGGATCTAATGCCAAGATGCAGAAATTGCGGGTGTGAGTTATGTGGCGAGAATGCTAGGCAAACAACAAAATGTCCAAACTGTGATGAGCTGTTTTGGAAGAAAACCCCCGATGGGACTACTGTAAAACAGGTTGATAATCTTTACAAAGCTTTAATAAAGGTTTTAGCAGACGCAAAAAAGAGGAATAAAGATTAATTGCCTAATCTTTTTATTCCTCCATACGCCCCTGATTCCCATGTTATTTTATTATCCGGGAAGCAGGGGCTTTTTTATTCCCCTTTTATGACTGCTAATGGTTTTAATTTTGCCACTTTTTTTGATAGCCCAGATTGATGCGCCACTTCTATCACTTCGTCAATGTTTTTATAAGCTTGCGGCGCTTCTTCGGCAATTCCCTTGAAAGACCAACATTTTACAATAATTCCTTGTTTTTCTAAATTTTTAACAATTTCAGGAGCTGATAAATTTTTTATTGCTTGATGCCGTGACATAGTTCTACCAGCGCCATGAGAAGTTGAATAAAAAGCTTCTTTTGCTTTTTCCGTGCCAATCAAAACATAAGAAGCCGTACCCATCGAGCCGGGGATTAAAACCGGCTGACCAGGAAAAGCCCGAGTTGCTCCTTTTCTGTGAACGCATAAATTTATTTTTTCTCCATTAATTTCATGCTCTTCAATTTTAGCAATATTATGAGCTACATCATACACTGGAATTAAATCTGAATTTTTTGAAAAACCTAAAACTTTCTTCCAAGATTTTCGCACGAAATAAGAAATCATCTGTCTATTAGCCCAAGCATAATTTGCGCCGCAAGACATAGCTTCTAAATATCTTTTTCCTTCGCTAGAATTTAATGGACAGGCAGCTAACTCCCGATCAGGTAAATTAATATTATATTTTGGCATTCCTCTTAACATTATTTTTATATAATCAGTAGCAATTTGATGGCCAAGTCCTCGCGAACCAGTATGAATCATAACGACTACTTGATTTTCAAATAAACCAAAAATTTTTGCTGTCTCTTC
>CAYXLL010000025.1:4514-6549 GCA_964465875.1 uncultured Candidatus Saccharibacteria bacterium | reverse complement strand
ACTTCTAGCATTATTATCGATTAAAGCATCAACTGCTTCTTGCAACATTCTTTTTTCATTTGTAATAATAACTTCTGGTGCTTTTAATTCTAATAATTTTTTCAATCGATTATTGCGACTAATTACTCGACGATATAGGTCATTTAAATCCGAGGTGGCGAAACGGCCGCCATCAAGTGCAACCATTGGTCTTAAATCTGGTGGAAGAACTGGCAAAACAGTTAAAACCATCCATTCTGGCCTCATTTTGTTCTTTAGAAAAGAACGAATTAATTTAAGACGATAAAATAGTTTTTGGGCCTGAGTTTTGTCTTTAGTTTTTTCTATTTCTTCTTTTGTTTTAGAAGCTAATTTTTTTAAATCAACTTTTTCTAAAAGTTTTCTTATTGCCTCAGCGCCGGTTCCTGCTTCAAAAACATTAGGAAATCTACTAGCTAAATTAAAATATTCTGCTTCAGTTATTATTTTAGTTAGCTCAAGAGAATTTAATTCTTCTTTAGTTTTCAAAGTAGCCAATTGAAGATCTTTTAGCTCTTGTCCTTTCAAAGATTTTTTTCTAGTGGTATATTCTTTTTCTACTTCAGCTAAAACTTTTTTCTTTTCTTCTTCATTAACTTCAGTAACTATGTAATTAGTATAATAGACAACTTTTTCTAATTTCTGCGCAGAAACATTTAAAAATAAACCAATCTTCGAAGGGGGACTTTTCAAAAACCAAATGTGAGTAACGGGAGTTGCTAAAACTATATGACCCATTCTTTCCCGCCTTACAATAGAGTGAGTAACTTCTACGCCACAATGTTCACAAACAACATTTTTATATCTTACTCCACGATATTTCCCACAAAAACATTCATAATCCCGCGTTGGTCCAAAAATTTTCTCTGAAAAAAGACCATCTTTTTCTGGCCGTTGAGTTCGATAATTAATTGTCTCTGGTTTAGTAACTTCTCCTTTTGACCAACTTAAAATTTCTTCAGGTGAGGCAATTTTTATTTTTAAAGCAGAAAAATTATCCATTTTTATGATAAATTATTTTTGTTTTCATCATCTTCGATTGGCTCAATACTTAAGCCTAAAGCTCTTAACTCGCTCATCATAACATTAAAAACAGAAGGAATATTTGGTTTTCTAATTTTTTCACCGCGAATAATTGCTTCAAACGCAGCTGAACGTCCTAGGACATCATCAGACTTTATAGTTAACATTTCCTGAAGAGTATGACTAGCGCCATATCCTTCTAATGCCCAAACTTCCATTTCACCAAACCGCTGACCACCAAACTGAGCTTTTCCTCCTAATGGCTGCTGAGTAATTAAAGAATAAGGTCCTGTTGCACGCATATGAAGTTTATCTTCAACTAAATGATTGAGTTTCATAATATACATATAGCCGACAGTGATAGGTTGAGCAAAAGGCTTACCAGTTCTACCATCATAAAGAGTAACTTTCCCACTTTCAGAAAAGCCGGCTTTTTTCAGCTCTTCTTTAATTTGAGATTCAGCAGCACCAATAAAAATAGGACTGATTGCTCGATATCCTAATTTTTTAGCAGCCAAACCTAAATGAGTTTCTAAAATTTGTCCTAAATTCATTCGTGAAATTACGCCTAAGGGATTTAAAATAATATCTACTGGCGTACCATCTTCAAGATACGGCATATCTTCTACTATTCGAATTTGAGAGACAACTCCTTTATTGCCGTAACGGCCAGAAAGTTTATCGCCAGCCCTAAGATTTCGAGAGGTAGCAACTTCTACTTGAATTCTTTTAATTACCCCTGGTTCAAGTTTATCACCTCTATCTCGAGAAAATATTTTTATTCTGATGACGCGACCATTTTTGCCATGTGGCAGCAAAAGTGAAGTGTCTTTAATATCATGCGCTTGTTCACCAAAAATTGCTTGAAGCAATTTTTCTTCTGGCGTTAGTTCAACTTCTCCTTTAGGAGAAATTTTACCAACCAAAATATCATTTGCTTCTACTTCGGCGCCAATTCGAATAATACCTTCTTCATCAAGGTTCCGTAATTTTT
>CAYXLL010000025.1:0-4504 GCA_964465875.1 uncultured Candidatus Saccharibacteria bacterium | reverse complement strand
GAAACATTTGGAATATCATTAGTAGTAGTTTCTGGTCCTAATTTTGTTTCCCTGACATCACAATAAAAATCTTCAATATGAACCGACTTAAACAAATCATCTCTTACTACTCTTTCAGAGACAACTATTGCGTCTTCGAAATTAGCTCCTTCAAAAGGCAAAAATGCAACTAAAACATTTTGACCTAAAGCAAGAATGCCATTTTCACTCGACGGACCATCAGCTAAAACTGCACCCTTTTTTACTTTTTCTCCTTTTTGAACTAAAACAGTTTGATTAATACAAGTATACTGATTTGATCTTTTAAATTTATTCAGTGAATAATTTCTATCTTTTCCTTCACTTCTGATAATAATTTTAGAAGCATCAACATCTACTACTTCGCCATCGCAATCAGAAATCACTAAATAACCAGCATCATATGCAGCTTTTTCTTCGACGCCAGTAGAAACTAACGGAGCAGTTGGTTTAATAAGAGGCACGGCTTGTTTCTGCATATTAGACCCCATTAAGGCTCTGTTGACATCGTTATGTTCAAGAAAAGGAATTAAGGCAGTGCCGACACTCACAAGTTGCTGAGGATCAGTATCAATTAAATCAACTTTTTCTTTTTTACAAGTAGATGGCTCTCCATTTACTCTTGCTTCAACAACGTCTTCTAAAATTCTTCCTTTCGCATTAACTAAAGTACTACCTTCAGCAATACTATATTTTAGTTCTTCATCAGCAGTCAACCAAACTATTTCATCAGTGACTATTCCATTACGAACTTTCAAATAAGGAGTTATTAAAAATCCAAATTCATTTGGCTTACTATAAATAGATAAACGATTAATTAAACCTATATTCTGACCTTCTGGTGTTTGAATAGGACAAATTCTACCATAATACGAGGGATGAACATCACGAACTTCAAATTTTGCCCTTTCTCTAGTTAAACCGCCAGGCCCTAACGAAGAAAGAAGCCTTTTATTTTCTAGTTCTGAAAGAGGATTAGTTTGATCTAAAAATTGCGATAATTGTGAAGTTGTTAAAAATTCTCTAACAACAGAGGTTAAAAGTCGAGAATTAATTAACTGTGCTGGCAAAAGAGTATTAATATCAAGCGTCGACATTCTATCTTGAACTGTTCTTCGCATTCTTTGAAACCCAACACGCAAGCGACCTTGAAGCAACTCTCCAACCGCACGAATGCGACGATTTGATAAATGATCAATATCATCTGGCTCAGCTAGTGGATCATTATTCAATCGAATTATTTCTCTAATCGTTGCTATTAAATCTTCTAAATCAAGAAGATGACTGGTTTTATCTTTTAAACCAATTCTGTGATTAAATTTATAGCGTCCAACTGCTGATAAACTGTAACGATCAGTTCTTTTAAACATCGCATCGATTAAACTTTGAGCATTTTCTGCTGTTGCTAAATCTCCCGGCCTTAATCTTTTATAAATTTCAATATATGATTCAGCTGGAGTTTTTGCTAAATCCTTATCTAAAGTTTTTTTAATAAATTTAATAAGTCCATTATCAATATCAGAAAAAGTGTTTAAAATTTCTTCATTGTTCATAAGTCCATAATCTTTATTAGGAAAAGAAAAAATTCTAAGAAGATCAGTAGCAGGAACACGACGGTGCTTATCAATTTTTACGCTAATCACACCATCAGGTTCAGTCGTAAATTCTAACCAGCTCCCTCGATTAGGAATAATTTTTGCGCCAAAAAGTTTACGGCCTTTTACCGCTTCTGCTGTAAAATAAATCCCAGCTGAACGAATCAGCTGGGACACAACTACCCTCTCAACACCATTAATAATAAAAACACCGCGGGAAGCCATTATGGGAAAATCGCCAAGGTAAACTTCTTGTTCTTTTACTGTATTTGTCTTGTGATTAATTAATTTAACTTTTGCCCTAAGAGCTGCTTCATAAGTAAGCTCTTTAGCCCGTGTTGTTTCTTCATCATATTTTGGCTCGTCGAAATAGTAATCCAAAAAATGCAATTCGAAATCTTTCCCAGAATAATCTTTAATTGGTGAAAATTCTTCAAAGAGCTCTTTAATCCCTTGCTCTACGAACCATCTCCAAGAAGATAATTGAATATCAACAAAATGTGGCTGTTTGACAACAGAAAGTGAGCGAGAAGAAAAATTTTTAGTGGCTAATTTATTTGACATTTTTAAATAATAAAAAAACAAAACATCCCTCTTTTTAAAAAATCAGGATTTTATTTTGATAAATATTGTAAACGATTGTGATTGTGCTCTTCCAATGTTTTTGAAAAAATCGTTATATTAGTATTAGGAACAGACAGATAATATAAATATGGGGAATCAGTTGAATTAATCACCGCTTCTATAGTTGATATTGCAGGGTTTGAAATTGGAGCAGGCGGCAAGCCTTTAAATAAATAAGTATTATACGGCGAATCAATTTTAAGGTCGCTTCCTCTTAAAGACGAACAATTATTAAATCGTCCATCGCATTTTGCATACAGAACCGTCGCATCTACTTGTAATGGCATACCTATCTCTAATCTTTTTTTCAAAATACCAGCAGCAATTTTTTGATCCTCAAACACAGGAACCTCCTTTTCTACGCAAGAAGCTAAAATGAGATCTTGATAAAGAATTTCTCTATTCTCTTCTATCTTATCATCTTTTTCTAAAATTGGCAAGGCTTTTTCTAAAAAATTATCTAAAATTTTAAAAGCGACATTTTTGGGCGATTCTCCTGTTAAAAATCTATACGTATCAGGTAAAAGAAAGCCTTCTAGCGTCTTTTTATTTTCTAGAAAAAAATATTTAGAAGGATTTGTTAGATAAACCGTATTAATATCTAAATTAATTAATTCCCCTTTCTGAATAATTTTATTTTTAGAAAGGAGATCGTCGATTTCCTTTAAAGTTTTGCCGGGAATAATAGTAACAGCGATTTCTTCCGGCCCCTTTACTAAAATTTTTATAATTTCTCTGCTTGATAAACTCCTATTTAAAAGATATTCTCCAGGCTTAATCTGATGAGCCTTGCCAGACAAAATAGCAAGAATTTTAAAAGCTAATTTATTCTTTATTAATTCTTTTTCTTTAAGCTGAGAAACAATCATATTAAAAGAATCTCCCGGCAAGATCTTTAATGCAATCTGAGAATTATCGTTTGAAACCGGAGCAAAATTTTTATTTAAAAAAACTACTCCGGCAATTATAAGAGTACAAACAACACCAACAATAAAGAATAATGTATAATTCTTTTTTTTGAACATTAAAAAGGTCGAAAAATCGCTATGTTTTCAATAATAGCAATTAAAATAAAGTTAGTCAAGAGAGAAGAGCCGCCATAGCTTAAAAAAGGAAAAGTAACACCTATTACTGGCATAATAGCCAAGTTTGAACCAGCATTAAAAATAAATTGGATTAAAAATAAAATAGCTGTTCCTAGGCAAAAAAGGCGATTAAAATTACTCTCTGCTTCAAGACCAATTTTAATTATTCGACTCACCATGATAAAAAAAGCAATGATTAATAAAAGACCTAAAAGTATTCCCCACTCTTCAATAAAACTCGCTAAAATAAAATCTGTCTGCGCTTCTGGTAAAAATCCTAACTGAGTTTGCGTCCCTTGTTTAAAACCTTTACCAAAAAAACCAGCCGAACCAATCGCTATTTTTGCCTGAATAGCCGAATAATTAATTCCTAAAGGATCTCTTTCGGGAAATAAAAAACCAAGAATTCTTTCTTTTTGATAATCTTTCAAAATATTTTGCCAAAGGAAAAAACCAAAGATTAAAAAGATAATTAAAGCAATTGCAAGATGACGCCATTTAATTCCTGAAACTAAAAGAAAACCCAGCCAAATAAAAAATAAAACCAAAACCGTACCAAAATCTGGCTGAATAGCGATAAGTGCTGCTGGAATAGCAAAATAAATAAAAGATGAGAAAAGATTAGAAATTTGAGCAATAGAAATATGTTTACGAGAAAAAAATTTAGCAAAAAGAAGGATCAAAGAAAGCTTCGCTAGTTCTGATGGTTGAAAAGTAAAATTACCAATTTGAAGCCAACTTCTAGTACCTCGAACTGGCGGAGCTAAAAAATAAGTGATAATTAATAATAAAATAACAAAAAAATAAAAGCCAATGATTACTCCCCAATAATTAGTAAGTGGTCGCCAATTAATTTTTAAAATTAAAAAAAAGATTACAAATCCTATTAAATAATAGATCAATTGTTGTCTAAATTTATCCGGCGCTGTTGAAAACAATGAAAGCAAACTACAAAACATTATAAAAAGCACTGAAATAAACAAAGGCCAATCAATTTTTTTGCCAAAGAAATTCATAAATAAACTATAAATCTTTGCTTAAGTAATAATTATTCTTATCAATATTATTATGCATCACATATTATCTATCATACATTATAAAATCTCTAAATTCTAATAGTTAATGGCTATAAGGCATCGCGGCTAGTTAGGTCTATGGTTGTAGAGTCAATTTTACTAATAA
>CAYXLL010000024.1:0-6748 GCA_964465875.1 uncultured Candidatus Saccharibacteria bacterium | reverse complement strand
AAAAAAAAATTGAAGAAGACATCTCCTGAAAAAATAAAGCTTTTAGAAAATATTGATGATTCAATTCTAATTTCTCATGAAAAAGAAGATTTTGATTTTGGTGAAGGAAGAATTGAAGGTTATGATATATCGCATTTTTCCGGCAAAGAAACATTTGGGGCAATGGTTGTCTTTGAAGATGGTGATTTTAATAAAAACGAATACAGACTTTTTAAAATTAGATCTGCCAAGCCCAACGATGACCTATCTGCATTAGAAGAAACGCTTGAAAGAAGATTAAATCATAAAGAATGGACCTATCCTAATTTAATTCTTGTCGACGGAGGTAAAACGCAAGTAAGTACTTTAAATAAAGTTTTAGACAAAAAGAAAATTAATATTCCAGTAATTGGAATTTCGAAATTTCAATTTGATAAATTGGTTTTTAGTAAAAAAATAGATAAATCGTTAAAAGGAATAATTTCTTTGTCTTTTGATGAACTTAAAAAAATTAGAGACGAAGCCCACCGTTTTACCAATTCTGCCCGGAAAAGATCGTTTCAAAAACATCTTTTGCCGGGAAAATAACTCTTAAAATTTTTTTCTCTTAAGAAGATAAGTATTATCAGAAGAATTATGAGTTAAAATGAAATGTCTATCATTATCATCTTCAAAATTTACTGAACTTTGACGTCGCGCAGCACTAAAAAAGACTTCAGCTTCATTTGCATCTAAATCAATTCTTAAATAATCTATTCCGGCCTGGGCATCGTCTTCATAATTAACTTTATGATTATGAACGTAGGTTTCTTTCATAATTTTTAAATAGACCTAAAGCGACCTTTTTATGTTCTATAATTATATTACTGCTTTTTAAAAAATTTGCCAATAAATTTAATCTACGCGATTATTTCTAAACAATAATACCTTAATTAAAATTAATGTAGTAAAATAAATATATGCCCGCTAACTTACCTCCACAATATTATTCTGTTGAAGCGAAACTAAGAGAAGCAAAGACACCAGAAGAAAAAATCTCTATTTACGAAGAGCTTCTTTCATTAACCCCAAAGCACAAAGGCACTGAAAACCTTCAAAAAGATTTAAAGACAAAAATTGCCAAATTAAAGAAAACAATCGGTTCAAAAAAGAAAACAAAAAGAGAGTTTCTTTATATCGTTAAAAAAGAAGGGGCAGCTCAGGTTGCTATTGTAGGACCTTCAAACTCTGGGAAATCAACGCTGTTAAATACTCTAACGAATGCTCGAGCAAAAACTGGTTCTTATCCCTTTGTAACTAAATTTCCTCAACCAGCAATGATGCCATATGAAGATATTTTAATTCAATTAATAGATACTTCGCCAATTGATAACAATTTCTTTCCTCCTTGGCTAAAAGAAATTGTTAAAACAGCAGATGGCGTTTTATTTATTTTTGATGTTACTAAACCAATAGACTATAATTTAATAAAAGAAGTTGAAAAATTAAATAAGAAAATTTTATTAGTAGGTAATAAAATTGACTTGATTAATAATTATCATTTTGCAAACGAAGAAAAAATAATTTATATTTCTTGTTTAAAACGAATAGGCTTAGAAGAATTAAAACAAAAAATTTTTAATCTAACAGAAATAATAAGAGTTTATACAAAATCACCTGCTAAAGCGCCAGACTTCAATCATCCTTTTACTTTTAAAAAAGGTAGTAAATTAATAGATCTGGCTCAAGAAATTCATTATGATTTAGCAGAAAAATTTAAGTATGCTAGATTATTTAAAAATTTATTAGAAAAATCAAAAAAGCCGATTATTGTCGGAAAAGACTATTTTTTGGAAGATGGCGATATTATAGAAATTCATTCTAATTAAATCAAAAAGAGCCTTACGGCTCTTTTTGATTTAATTAGAATTCGTCTCCAGATAATTCTTCTTCGTCATCATTTTCTTCCTCATCATCTTCTTCATCATCATACTCATCTTCGTCTTCTGACTCTTCTGATTCTAATTCTTCGTCATCTTCTAATTCATCATCTAAATCAGAAATGACATAATCAGTTTTATACATAAATCAAATTAAATTTGATTTTTAAGCGACCTTTTAAAAAGTTTTCTTATTATATCAATAGAAGATTAATTGTCAAATGCCTTTACTATTTATTAAATTTTTCATTACAAATTATTTCTTTTAATTGTTTTCTAATCTTTTTAGAAGGATTTTCCGCTGAATAACCAAGTGGAATTAAAGCCACTACTTGATATTTCTTTTCAGCTGGAATATTTAAAATTTTTTTCACTTTTTCTTGATCAAATGATCCAACCCAACATGTTCCTAATCCTTCTTCAGTTGCTTCTAAGATAAGATGAGTTAATGCAATCGATAAATTAACAGCGCCAGCTGGCACACCGCTAGTCATTAGTTGGTCGGCATCTGTCGCTACTCCAACAATAATTATTGGCGCTTGATTTATAAAATCCTGAGTCGCTGCTTTAGCTAATTCTGCTTTTTGCTCTTCACTTTTTACTACAATAAATTTCCAATTTTGAGAATTATGAGCTGATGGTGCTAACCGGACAGCTTCCAAAATCTTTTCTAATTTTTCCTGAGAAACAGGATTTGACTTATAAGATCTTACACTAAAACGGTTTTTTATTGCCTCAAAAACATTCATATTAAAATATTAAAAAATTTATAAATTAATATCAGTAAGAATATTTTAACAAGTCAAATGAAATAAGCCAACTACTTTTTTATTTTGATCTTTTAGAGTATTAAAGGTGCCTATTGCTTGCGGCGTCTCCTCAATAATTAACTCTACTCCCCTTTTTTGAATTTCCTCTTTAGTTTCATCAAGTACTTGTGCAATACCTGATTCGCCAGTGCCAATAATAATAACTTCTGGAAATTTTAACAAAGCTTTCTCAATCGCGTCAATATCAATAAGATGGCTTTGCTTCCTTTGCCAAAATTCTATCTTATCTTTCCAGTCAATTATCAAATCTTTATCATAACTCTCACCATTTACTTTAACTAACCCAAATTTATAATCCTCAATCATAGTGATAAAAATTTAACTTTAAAATTGTAATACTTTTTTATAAAAAAGAAAAGAGTAGGCGATATTTTGCCTACTCTTTAAACTCAAAACCCAATTTTTTAATTTTTTCAGAAAACGCTTGCTGAATTTCTAGAGGAAGTTGATTTTTTAAGAATTTTCCAAAAATCCAGAGCGCTTCGTCAAGTTTTTTATAACTTGTGCCACCAAAAACATTTAATAACTTCTCGTCAATTATATTTTTAAAATTTTTATAATCCTTGAGATTTTTTTGAGGTATATTCATTGTTCTTTTAATAGCTATCCCTACATACTGATCATATATTGGGTAATATCTAGGATTTGACCAGTGGCAATATTTTGTTGCGAAAGAATAAAAATCAATTTCTTCCCCAGTTTTTTTTCTTTTAATGCCATGGCCAAATCTTATTAAATCCACTGCTTCTAGATCTCCTTTGCTGATCATATATTTTAAACCTTTAATTTTAGTAATATGCTGAGCCATCTTTAAATAAGAATACACTATAGCCTTATAAGTTTCAGAAATAATAATTACTTTCATTACTACATCCATAATCAATTTTTGCGAAGGATAATTTCTAAAAACTTCTCTCATTAACTTATCACCTATAACATTTTTATTAATTTTCCAAAAATACTCCCGGGAATCTTTTAAAATCCTTGTCAATGCAGCTATTTCAATTTTATTCACCATCTTTTACCCCCTTTTTTTTGTTTTTTTAATTTGCTTTAAAATACTATATTAAAGATAACATAAAATTTAGCATATGTCAACTTAAAATTTTAAAACAACGTACTTTATTTATTTTCTATTGCTGCCTGAGCTGCTGCTAATCTAGCAATTGGCACTCTATAAGGAGAACAACTTACATAATTTAATCCAATTTTATGACAAAACTTTACCGTTTCTGGATCACCGCCATGTTCTCCGCAAATTCCAATTTTTAAATTTTTATTAATACTCCTTCCTTTCTTAATCCCAATCTTCATTAATTCTCCAATTCCTTGTTGATCTAATGTTTGAAAAGGATCATCTTTAAAAATTTTTTTGTCTAAATAAATCTTTAAAAATTTTCCAGCGTCATCTCGTGAAAACCCCATTCCCATTTGCGTCAAATCATTCGTTCCAAAAGAGAAAAATTCTGCTTCGGTCGCAATCTCATGAGCTGTTATTGCTGCTCTTGGCACTTCAATCATTGTTCCAATTTTATAATTTAATTTGACTCCATATCTTTGCATAACTTCTTTAGCAATTTTTTCAATAACTTCTTTTTGATTCTTCAGCTCATTTATGTGACCAACTAAAGGAACCATAATTTCTGGAACGATTTTTATTTTTGATTCTTTATACAGTTCACAGGCAGCAGAAATTATTGCTTCAGTTTGCATCTCTGTGATTTCTGGATAAGTTATTCCCAATCTGCATCCTCTATGACCTAACATCGGATTAAATTCATGAAGTTCTTTTGTTTTCTCTAAAATTTTATTTACTGGCACCTTTATTTTTTGGGATAAAATTTTTGCCTCCTTTTCATTTTTTGGCAAAAATTCATGAAGCGGCGGGTCTAATAATCGTATTGTTACCGCATAACCTTTCATTTCCCTAAAAAGTCCTTTAAAATCTTCTTTTTGAAAAGGTAAAAGTTTTTTCAAGGCCTTTCTTCTCTCGTCTTCATTGTCAGCTAGAATCATTTGCTGCATAAAAGGAATTCTTTTTTCATCAAAAAACATATGCTCTGTTCTGCATAAACCAATTCCTTCGGCACCAAAATTTCGAGCAATTTTTGCATCTCTTGGCACATCAGCATTTGCTCTAACACCAATTTTTCTTACTTCGTCAGCCCATTTCATAAATTGATTAAATTCTTGGCTTAATAGCGCAGAAACTGTTGGGACTTTTCCTAAAATTATATCGCCTGTTGTACCATTTAACGTAATCCAATCTCCTTCTTTTATAATTTTTCCTCCAATAACACATTTTTTATTTTTTTCGTCAATTTTCAACTGATCACAACCAGCCACGCAACATTTTCCCATCCCACGCGCAACAACAGCAGCATGACTTGTCATCCCGCCTCTAGCAGTTAAAATTCCTTGAGCTAAATTCATCCCATGAATATCATCAGGTGAAGTTTCTGTTCTTACTAAAATTACTTTTTCAGTATCCCCTATCATCACAGCTTTCTCCGCAGAAAAAACTACTTTTCCTACTGCCGCGCCAGGAGATGCCGGCAATCCTTTTGCAATAATTTTATATTTTGCTTTTGGATCTAAAATTGGATGAAGAAGTTGATTAATTTGTTCAGGATTTACTCTTAATAAAGATTCCTCCTTATTGATCAATCCTTCTTTAGTCATGTCAACCGCTATTTTTACTGCAGCCTGCGCGGTCCTTTTTCCACTTCTTGTTTGAAGCATATATAATTTTCCTTTTTCAATTGTAAATTCAAAATCTTGAAGATCGCGATAATATTTTTCTAATCTTTTTGTAATTTCTTTTAATTGTTTATAAACCGCCGGCATTTCCTTTTTTAACTCTTTTATCGGTTTAGGAGTTCTAACGCCTGCCACTACATCTTCTCCTTGCGCATTTGTTAAATATTCTCCATAAAATTCTTTTTTTCCATTTGATGGATTTCTTGTAAAGCCAACTCCTGTTGCACAATCGTCTCCCATATTGCCAAAAACCATTACCTGAACATTGACTGCGGTTCCTAAATCATCAGAGATTTTATTTAATTTTCTATAAGTGATAGCTCTTTGATTATTCCAACTCTTAAAAACTGCTACAATCGCCATTTCCAATTGTTTAAAAACATCTTGAGGAAAATCTTTTTTAGTTCTTAAGTTAACTAAAATTTTATATTTTTTAACAAGATCTTGAAGGTCTTCTGATTTTAATTCTGTGTCTAATTTAATTCTTAGATTATCCTTTTTTTGGCTTAAAATTTCTTCAAATTCTTCTTTTGGAACACCTAAAACAACATCAGAAAACATCTGAATAAATCTTCTATAAGAATCGTAAGCAAAACGATAATTGTTTGTTTTTTGAGCTAAACCTTCAACAGTTTGATCATTTAATCCTAAATTTAATATTGTATCCATCATTCCAGGCATTGAAAATTTTGCTCCGCTTCTTACGGAAACCAACAATGGGTTTTCAACACCTCCAAGTTTCTTACCAGTTATTTTTTCAAGCTTAGAAATAGCACTTTTTA
Source organism: uncultured Candidatus Saccharibacteria bacterium (assembly GCA_964465875.1). GTDB lineage: Bacteria > Patescibacteriota > Minisyncoccia > UBA6257 > UBA9933 > CAYXLL01. The sequence goes on along the minus strand of CAYXLL010000024.1, from coordinate 478 downwards.
TTTGTGGCCAGAGATTGTTTGGTAATTTTTCTTTATTTTTATAAAAATATTTACAAGTCTCAGTGGTAATAGTAAAACCAGGTGGAACTGGAATTTTGTTATTAGTCATTTCTACCAAGCCAGCTCCTTTTCCTCCTAATAAATCTCTTAAATCTTCTAATTTTCCTTTTATTTCGGCTTTTCCGTTACCAAAAAAATAGACAAACTTTTTTTGTTCTACCATAAAATTAAAATTAATATTAATAATTACAATCTAACTTAAAATAGAATAAAAATCAAGTAGATAAATTTTATTGAGGAATATTTTTTTCGCTATCTTCGCTATCTTTGATTCGTTCGCTGAAAAAATAAATATATAAAATATCTAAAATCCCTACCGTGTTTAGAATAAATAAAGCTACGAACCAAGCGCGATGATTTTTCCTCGCTGCCTTCCATAAAGCAAGACCTTTCCAAACTAAAATCCAAATCGTTAATA
>CAYXLL010000023.1:0-7009 GCA_964465875.1 uncultured Candidatus Saccharibacteria bacterium | reverse complement strand
GTTGAAAGAGCAGCAGTAATTGAAGCGCCGATAATAACTATAATTCCTATGCTAATAAGAACTTCCATTAATGACTGACCATTTTCATTTGTCATATATTCTTTACTATCCATAATTTTATTGTACAGAATATAAGAGTAAAGAGCAAAAGATAAAAAGCGAAAAATCCATCTTCCGCAACTTTCGAAAAAACTTAAGAGATCGAAAATGACAAAATCTAAATTTCGAATTAAACTCAAATCTTAAAATCCAAAAAATTTTGATATTTAGATTTTAGATTCTTAGAATAGTCCTTTTTGCGGCTCTAAATTTTTCTCTTCTTCAAAAAACTGGATTTTCCCGTACTCACCATCAAAACCAGGTTTTATTTTTATTTTTCCTTCCCTCATTCGTTTTATACCTTCTGCCACTTGAGAATCAGTTACATTCATTAAATTTTCTATTGGTACTTCCAAAAGAACATTAAACTCATTTTTAAATTCTCTGATCAATTTTTTATATTCATCTTTAACTTTTTTCGCTGCTGTCCCAACTTTATAAGCTTCAGCAATTACTTCATCAAGAGGAATTAATCTATAATAAGGTACTCTTCTCTCGTCTTTATAGTCGCTTGGCCTATCTGCTAATTCCTCTACTCGATTCATTACACCAATAGTTAATTTTCTGCCACAAACAGGACAAATACCATTATGTTTTTTTGTTTCTTCTGGAGAAAAAGAAATATTACAAAGCCGATGACCATCAAAATGATATTTTCCTTCTTCTGGGAAAAATTCTACGGTCGCTAGAAATTTCTTTGGATCTCGGCTTTTTATTGCTTCTATAATCGCTTCATAAGAAAGTTCGGTATCAAAAATATTGGCTTCCCTGCCTATGCGTTGCAAAGAATGCGAGTCAGAATTAGAAATTAAAGAAATCTTATCTAATTTTGATAATCGCCAATTCATCTGAGGGTCGCTCGACAACCCCGTCTCAACAGCAAAAATTTGATCAGTGTATTTTCCAAAACATTCTTCTAAAGAATTAAATCCAGACATTGAACCAAAAACAGAGTACCAAGGGGTCCAACAATGTGCAGGCACAATTGCTGATCTATGATTAGTATTAAAAACAATCTTTGCTAATTCTTCAGAATCAAGCCCTAATATCGGTCGGCCATCAGAAGATAAATTGCCAATCCAAGAAAGTTGAGTATTAATTTTTTCAACCGTTTCTATGTCCGGACAAAAAATTAAATTATGCACTCGATGCCCTTTATTGTTTTTAGTATAAATTCCTGAAACTTCGGTAGCCAAAAAAAATCTCGTTTCTGCAAAAGTATCTTTTATAGTTTTTAATTTATATCTTTCTTTCAGTTTAAAAAGTCCTGCCTCGGCCGGCTCTAATTTCTCTTTAATTTCTAAAAGCCATTTTGGATGAGTAAAATCGCCGGTAGCAATTACTTTAATTCCTTTATCATCAGCCCAACGATCTAACTCCTCTAATGTCATATCTTTAGAGGTCGCTCGGCTATATATTTTGAATGAATATGTAAATCAGCAATAAATTTCATAAGCTTATAAATCTATTGTAGAAGGAAAAATAAAATAACGCAATAATTCAATCATCTCTTGATTTTTATTATTTTCTTCTGTATATTGAAATCAAGATGAAAAAAGAAGTTTTAGAAAAAATAAAACCAGGAGCAGTAGTGCGCGTTCATGAAAAAAAGCTTGGTGGCGCTTTTGAAGGAGTTGTTATTTCTAGAAAACATGGCAGCGAACCAGGCGCTACTTTCACTGTTAGAGCAAAAGTGGCCGGAGTTGGAGTAGAAAAAATTTACCCAATTTACTCTCCAAATATCGAAGTTAAAATTGTAAGTTCGCCAAAAAAAGTTCATCGTTCTAAATTATATTTCGTTAGAAAATTATCTAAACGTAAATCTCGTCAAAAAATCGGCGTTGCAGTATAGCCCAGGTGGCGAAATTGGTACACGCGCAGGACTGAGGCTCCTGGCCATTTTATGGCATGCGGGTTCGAGTCCCGCCCTGGGCACTAAATTTTTCTTTTTAAAAATTAGATTTCTAACGTTTTTTATCTTATCTTTCTCTTTTGTATATTACATCCTCTTGACAAAATTTTTTGTTGGGTGTATATTTAGGATATCTAATATTTAGATTATCTAAATAATATGCCTAGATCTTCAAATAATGATGATCTTATTACATTAATATTTACAACCACTAGTATCGTCCGCAAACAAAATGCTGGATGCGTGGCTCCTCTTTCGCTTGTTCAACTAAAAATTCTTTCAATGTTAGCGACCCACAGATCTCTAACAATGAAAGAAATTGCTGATCTTTTATATATTACTCCTCCTTCAGCGACTGCCTTAGTCAATCACTTAGTTAAAGACAAAACTGCTGAAAGAATTATCGATAAAAAAGATCGTCGATTAGTACGTCTTAAAATAACACCTAAAGGCAAAAGGTTTCTTAAAAAACAGCGCAAAGAAGCAGCTAAACGAATGAATAAAATTTTAAGCAATTTAAATAATAAAGAAAAGGGCGAACTTAAAAAAATATTAAAAAAAATAATTAAAAATTATAATCGTCAGTCAATTATTAACATTAAATAAAAAATATGAGTATCATCAAAAACCAACTTTTGCCATTACTATTGCTGTTATTATTGCCTTAGCTATCAGTGGTTATGTTTTTTTCTGGCCTTGATCCTCGATCAGGAGTCTTAGATATTATTATTCCTCTTTCAGTTATGGCCTTGGGGCTTGGTTTTGGTATGGGACAAAGAACAAATATTATTGCTTCGCTTGTACCAGCCCATGAAGTTGGCATTGCTTCATCTATTTTAGCGCTCACTCGAAATATTGCCGGTGCTTTTGACATCGCAGTGTTTAGTACAATTTTACAAAACGCAACAGAAAACGAATTAATTGCTATCAGTCAACAAAGCACTATTCATACTGCTAATCCCATTGCTTTTAACCAAGCAATTGGATTAATGTCGCTCAAAGCTCAAATATCTTCTTATAGAACAGTCTTTACTATTGCCACTATCTTTGTTTTAATTGGAGCAATAACTGCGCTTTTTATTAAAATTAATAATAAAGAAAACGAAAATAAACCATTATAATCAAAAATTGAAATGAAAAAATGGACAAAGAAGACGCTATATTAATTGAACAAGCGAAAAAAAATTCGGCAGTTTATGAAGCATTATATAAAAAATATGCTCAACGACTTTTTAATTATTTTTGGTACCGTGTAGGGCACCAAAAAGAAATAGCAGAAGACCTACTCCAAGAAACTTTTTTGAAAGCTTATCAAAATTTATCGAAATTTTCTTTACGTTCTCAATCATATTATTCATATTTATTAACTATTGCTCACAATATTCTTATTAATTATTATCGCAAACCACGCGCTATACCTTTAGAATCTGTTGGAGAGGTTCCAATTGAAATTACTCAATATCAAGAATTCGATAGAAAGAAAAATGCTGAACTTTTATGGCGTGCTATTCAACAATTGCCACCTCTAAAAAAAGATATTTTACTTTTATATTATCAAAAGGCATTTTCTATTAAAGAAATTGCTAAAATTACCGGAAAAAGTGAAAATGCAGTTAAATTAATCCTCTCTAGGACACGGAAAGAACTCGCAAATCATCCATACCTTCAAGATATAGCAAAATTTGGTGAATATCAGAAAAAATATACTAAGCCAAAATTTCTCCAAAAAAGAAAATGACACCTTTTATTGATTGAATTGTTATTAATAGTAGAAAAAAGAAGAAAGCGGTAAGGTCGGCCGCTGGGTTTAAGTAATAAAAGAAAGAACGTATGATCAGAAATTTTCTTTTGAGAGCGCAAAGCGCGCTGGCTCAAGAGAAAATAAAGTTCATTCGTTCTATTTCTAATGCTACTTAGCCAGCAACGCTTTGACCAGCTTTAATAAAATTCTACTAATTTTTAAATAACTTTTCTCCTTTACAATTGAATAGAAAGTAGAAAAGGTAGGAGTATCCATTGGGATACGCCGAAAATGGCGGGATTTCTATCTCGCCAAAACTTCAAAAGTCTTTCTTTTGAAGTAAAAAAATTAATTTTTTTACTTTTTATTTATTGTAATTTTATTTCTATTAATTTAATAATTTAATTTTTAATTAAATTTTAATAATAATTTAATAAAAATTTTTAATAATTTACTAAATTAATTAAAGGTCGAAGAAAATTTCAAAAGAGCTTACTGGAATTCCAGATTAGCTCAATTACTAATCTATGAAAGTAACAAAACGTAATGAATCAAAAAAAGGGTCAGATTTGCCAGTTCTTCGAGATCCATTTACCAGTATCTCTTCTTTAAGAGATGCGATGGATCGGCTATTTGACGAATTCTTTTGGTCACCGTTTAGCCTAGTTGAAGGCAATCGAGGACTAGCAACTTTTGCTCCTCATGTAGATATTTCAGAAACCGATACAGAAGTAAAAGTCAGGGCTGATATTCCTGGCGTTGATCCAGAAAAAGTTAATATTGAAGTTTCAGAAGATTCAATTGCTATTTCAGGATCGATTGAAAAAACAGAAGAAGAAAAGAACGAAAATTTCTATCGAATAGAACGTCAAGAAGGAGAATTTTCTCGCGAATTTACCCTGCCATCAAAAGTTGATCCTAATTCAGTAGAAGCAAAAGCAAAAAACGGGACCATTACCATTACCCTTAAAAAACAGCCGTCCGAACAGAAAAAGAAAGTCCAAATTAAAGCAGAGTAAATAAGTTAAAATCACAAAATGCCTAGCAAATGCTAGGCATTTTGTGATTTTAATATTATTCTCTTTTACCAAAAAACGGCCTAAAAAACAACTGAAGATAACGAGAAAAATTCTGATAAAACGATCCTCTTTTTTGAACTCGTCGGACTTCTTTCACTCTCTTTGGCATTAAATAAATAGTAATTAATTTTAAAGTGCCTGAAATTAAAAATAGAAGCAAAAAATTATTTATAAAATTTATGGGTAATTTTGCTAAAAAACCACCTAAATTAGCACCAACAAACACTCCGCAACCAAGGAAAACACTAAAATAAGCGAAACATAAACTTCTTTTCTTTGAAGTAGTATTATCGAAAATAAAATTAGCAGTTGCTAAATTTATACCCGACCAACCCATACCACTTAAGATCATTGGAACAAAAATAATATAATAAAAATTTTGAGAAATAATCCATAAAAAGGGATAAAGAGACGCTAAAAGACCGGCAATTTTAAGAGTTTCAAGATTGCCATATTTATCTGAAAAAATTCCCCATAAAGGAAAAAGGACGATTTGAATAAAAGACGGAACAATGATTAAAGCAATAGTATATTGCAAATAACTAAAACCTAGTTCTCTTAAAACAAAAACCGCGAAGAATGGTTCAGCAATATTATTTGCTAAAGCAAAAAGAGAACGATAAATAACAAACCTACCAAAATTATTCTTCCTCATTGTTTTTATAAAACTCCAAAGGCTAAAATAATACCCTTCTTCAAGAGCTAATTTTGGTTCGTATTTCTTTTTGGTGTATTTTAAAGAAAACAGTCTTAACAACATACCAACAAAAAATAAAGAGATAAAACAATAAAAGAGAATACTTTTCTTTTTTCCAAAATCAAGAATAAGTGAAGCACAAATTACGCCAATTAATGAGACAATGCTTGCTACTGAATTTAAAAGAGCAAAATAACGGCCCCTTTTTTCTTCTGGTACTAAATCGCCCATCCAAGAATTAGAGGCTGGTGCTGCTAAATTGCCCAAAAACGAATAAACTGTCCATAAAATAATAATTAAGGTCGGAGTAAATCTAAAACCATGAAGATAAAGAAAAATCGAAGCGATAATAGGCAGCCAAATTAAAGTTTGAGATAGTGCCAATTGAAGAACAACCTTCTTCCTTCCTTTTTTTTCAATAAGCTTAGTAGTAAAAAGTTGAGCTAAAGGAGCAATTAAATTAGTAATCGAAGTAAAAGCTGCAATCTGAGAAAGCGTTGCGCCAATAGCAATTAAAAAAGGGCTGACATAAGTATCCGCTACTGCACCAGCAGCCGAACCAGCCATGCTTTCCTTAAAAGTTAAAGTAAGACTTTTTTCTTTTAATTCTTGTTCTTTTTTTTCTTCTTCACTAACTTCTGATTTTTCTTCCGAAATAATTTGTTTGTAATATTCAATGAATTTCTCTAGCATTTTAAAAATAAAGTTAAATAAAAATTTAATTTGATATATAATATCATTTAATGGCTCATCTTTATAGTCCATTGAATGAAATCAAGGGTATCGGCCCAGGATTTTTGACTAAACTTAAAAAACTGGACATCTATACTGTCAAAGATTTACTTTGGCATTTTCCTTTTCGCTATGAAAATTTTTCCGAAGTTAAAAAAATCGCGGATTTAAAAATTAATGAGCAAGCTACTGTTTCTGGAATTATTCAAAATATAAAAGTACAACGAACATGGAAAAAGAAAATGTTTATCGTAGAAGCAATTATAGCTGATGACACTGGAAGCATATCAGCTGTTTGGTTCAATCAAAGACATTTAGCGGCTATCCTTAAAAAAGGAAAAAAAGTAAATTTAGCAGGAAAAGTTGTTTCTAAAAAAAATAAAATTTATTTTTCAAGTCCAACTTATGAATTTATAAATAATCAACTACAAAACGAGGGACGCATAACGCAAGACACAAAGCATACTGGCCGATTAGTACCAATTTATCCAGAAACTAAAGGCTTAACATCAAAAGCTCTTCGCTATTTAATAAAACCAATTCTAGATGATTTAGAAAAAATAGAGGAATTTTTACCAGATTATATTTTAAAAAAATTTAATTTCCCAGAAATTAATCAAGCAATTTATAATATTCATTTTCCAACCCATTTAGAAGATGCCAAAATTGCCAAAAAAAGATTCGCTTTTGAAGATTTATTCTTATTGCAACTCATAAATCTAAGCCAGAAATTAAAACTTACTAAGAAA
>CAYXLL010000022.1:0-7106 GCA_964465875.1 uncultured Candidatus Saccharibacteria bacterium | reverse complement strand
ATCAAAAGTGATTTTTTATTATTTATTTTTTTGCTTGATTCAAGGCATACATTATTTCTATTATATAATTTTCAAAATTTGCCAGTGAATCCTTGAAGAGTTGATGAGCTTCGCGTTTGTATTCGATTAAAGGATCTTTTTGGCCATAAGCTCTAATTCTCACAGATTCTTGTAAGGCCTCCAAGTTTTCCAGATGGCTCATCCAAAGCATATCAAGAGCTGAAAGAATTTGCTGGCCAAGTAATTTTTTCTGATCATCGGTGAGATTTAATTTTTGAATATCTAATACCTTCTCTTCGTCATTCAACGTATTTTTTTTATCAACCTGAGAAGATTCAATCTCTGATGTTGACGAGGCTAATGTTTGAGGAATTAAATCTTCTTTTTGGTCATTTGTTTTCAAACTTTTATTACTTACTATTTCTTTAAATATTTCTTCAACTTTTCCTTGAGAAATTTTTTCTAAAATTCCCTGCCTTTTTTTATAAATCGTATTTCTTTGTTTGTTTAAAACATCATCGTATTCTAAAAGATGTTTTCTTAAATCAAAATTAAATCCTTCAACTTTTTTCTGGGCTTCAGTGACAACTCTTGAAATTAATCCTGATTCAATTGGCTGATCTTCCGGAACATTTAATCTCGTCATTAAATTTTTTACTCTATCGCCGCCAAAAATTCTTAAAAGATCATCTTCTAAGGAAAGAAAAAATTGACTTACTCCTGGATCACCTTGCCTACCACTTCTTCCTCGTAATTGATCATCAATTCTTCGCGCCTCATGATGTTCAGTACCAAGAACAAAAAGTCCACCAAGTTCTCTAACTTTTTGAGCTTCTTCTGAATTAGATGGATTTCCACCAAGAATGATATCTACTCCTCTACCAGCCATATTTGTGGCTACAGTGACGGCTTTCAGTTTCCCAGCTTGAGCAATAATTTCACCTTCCCGTTCATGATTTTTAGCATTTAAAACTTCATGAGGTATTTTTTCTTTTGATAATAATTTTGATAAAATTTCATTTTGTTCTACTGAAGTAGTGCCTACTAATGTTGGCTGACCTAATTCATAATTTTGCTTTATTTTTGAAATAACTGCTTTATATTTTGCCTCTTTAGTTTTATAAATTGCATCTAAAAGATCACGCCTTATCATTGGTTTATTTGGCGGAATAGAAACTGTTTCTAGATGATAAACTTTATAAAATTCTTCGGCTGAAGTTTGAGCAGTACCTGTCATACCAGCAATTTTTTCATATAATCTAAAATAATTTTGAAGAGTAATTTGAGCAAAAGTTCTCGATTCAGGTTGAACAATTACACCCTCTTTTGCTTCAATTGCTTGGTGAAGACCGCCAGAATATCGTCGGCCAGGAAGAAGACGACCAGTAAATTCATCAATAATTATAACTTCACCATTTTTAACCAAATAATCTTTGTCACGATGGAATAAGGCTTTTGCTTTTAAAGATTGTTCTAGATAGTGGACTAAACGAAAATTTTCTGGAGCATAAAAATTCTTTATTTTTAACATTTCTTCTACTTTATCTATGCCACTATCAGTAATTTCAACGCTTTTTAATTTTTCATCAACAATGTAATCTTCGCCTTCTTTTAAATAACTAACTACACGAGCAAATGTTCGATAATAATTGCTTGATTCTATATCTGGTGCAGCAATAATAAGCGGAGTACGAGCTTCATCAATTAAAATACTATCAACTTCATCAATAATAGCGTAGTAATGAGAACGCTGAACTTGATCTTCTAAACGATAAGATAAATTATCTCTTAAATAATCAAACCCAAACTCATTATTGGTACCATAAATAATATCGGCTTGATAAGCTTCTTTTCTAGAAACAGGCCGCAGGAATTCATGAAATACTTTGAAGCCACCAAGAAGATCGCGCTCTTTATCAATAATAGCGTCATCAGAGGTTCTTAAATTTTTTTCATTAATACTTGGGGTATTGGATGCCGTAAAATTTTGATCGTAAACATAAGCGCCATCGTGCACTAGACAGCCGACTTTTAATCCTAAAAAATCATAGATTTGTCCCATCCAGGTAGCATCACGGCGAGCTAAATAATCGTTGACAGTAACAATATGAACGCCTTTACCAGTCAAGCCATGCAGATAGGCTGGTGTAGTGGCAGCTAAAGTTTTTCCTTCACCAGTTAACATTTCAGCGATTTGACCGCGGAAAAGAGTAATGCCACCCATTAACTGAACATCAAAATGCCTCTGACCTAAGGTTCTTTTTGAAGCTTCACGCACTAGGGAAAATGCTTCTGGGATAAATTTTTCATCTAGTCCTTGAGATTGAACTTTATTTTTTAACTCTTCACTTTTGACCTTAATTTCATTATCAGACAGTTGTTTAAAAGTCGGCTCTAGGTCGTTTATTTTTTTAATTAATAAAGAAAAATTTGAACGATTAAAAAATTTGAACATGCAAATAAAATTCAAAAGGTAACCACTAATTATCCTAATTGACCTAATTACTCAAAATTATTCTAACCAATTAGAAATCTAAATGACAAAATCATGATAAAATTCAAACATTTCATGCATCATGTCATATATCACGCATCATGTATTATTAAGCTTTGTTTAGAAACAAAATTGTTGTTAATATCTTTTGAATTCTGAATTAGAATTTTGAATTTTGACTTTTGAGTTTTGATTTTCTAAATTCTTTGTATTTTTTGATTTCCTGCTCTAATTTTTCTTTTAGATCATTAATAACTATTCTAATATCGGGACCGGTTTGACTGGCATATAAAGTTTTTTTAGGTAAGACTAATTTAGCATCAGCAGAGAAAACATTGCCTGAACGATGATGCTTGGTGTTTCTTGCGATTTCTAGATAAAGGACGGCTTCAAATTTTTGTTCTATCTTTTTTAAAAATCTAGACAAAGAACCAATCTTCTTATTGATATATTCAGAAAGAGCCTCTGTGTTTTCTATATTAGTTTGTTTAATAGAAATTTTCATACTATCTTTATAATAAATTTATTGATCGTTATGGCGAATTAGTGCAAATATAAAATTTATTTAAAATTCTTATATTAATAAATGTTTGTATATTCGTAGATTTGTATTTTAAATAATAACAAAACCGCGGAATAAAATCAACGCGGTTTTGTTGGTCTTCTTATAAGTAGAAGGCAAAATTATTTTTTCCCTTTCTTGCCTCCCTTTTTTGCCTTTTTGGCTTTTTTCTTTGCCATTAGACTGAAAGAAAATTAATAATAAAAATTTTTTAGCGAAAAATTGTTGACCAGGCAATCTCGCTAAATTTTAATTTCATCCTATTAATATAATTTTACAATAAATAATTTTATTTTCAACTGTGGATAACTTTTTTTCTAAAATTTTTATTAATTTTTAAATTTTGAGAGCGACTACGAGTGGTGACCTCCAAGTTTTTTGTGAAATTTAGTGAGTGCTCTTCTCGTAGCCGCTTTCAAAATTTAAACTTTTTTAAAAAACTAAATTTTATTATTTTTTATTTTAAATATTAATATAAAGTATATTTAAAAAATAAATTAATAGCAAGTGATATTAAACAAAACAACCCCCGTTATGTAAAACATAACGGGGGTACTTGGAAGTGACATTCCTTCGTTGTCCCTCTTTTGAAGGGACGATTAATCGAGGGAATATCAACACTCACTATTAATAAGTATAGCATATTTGACTAAAAAAATCAAGCCCTTGCACTGGTTCAACGGCTTATAATCACGTAATTTAAGCAAAAGCAAAAAATTTGTAGCCAAGAAAATCCCAAACTCCTGCTATAAGAATAGCAATTACTTTCGAAATATTCATTCTCCAAAAATCTCTTTTTTCTCCTCCTTTAGGTTTTAGAAAAGGAAAAATTGAATAAAAACTATTGTAAAGTTTATTAAACACTGGCTGTTGAATTAGATAAGCCCCTGTCAATGCAATAATTAAAAACTTAACTCCTTGAGTAGCAACATTACCACTTGCTTCGAATGTCCAAAATTTATTCAGAAGAAAACTATTAATAAGCGAAGCAGTAACAGAGATTACGTTGGCAATCATAAATTTTTTTCCTTTTATAGAAAAAGATTTTCTAAATTTAAAAATTTGAGTTAATAAATTTAGAACAACAATATCGATGATTGTATTTGTTACTCCAACTGTGCCGAATTTAACAATTTGTAATATTAGTTTGTTAAACATTTAGATTCTTAAGAATTAAATTTAATTCTTTTTGATTGACGCTGGCGCTACCGACTAAAACGCCGTCAATCTCTTTATATTTTAAATAATTATTAATATTTTTATTATTGACTGAGCCACCATACAAAATTTTAACTTTTAGCTTTGAGCTTTTAGCTTTTAGGAAATTTTTGATAAATTTTATTATTTCTAACGCATTTTCAGAATTACAATAATTGCCAGTGCCAATTGCCCAAATCGGCTCGTAAGCTACAATAAAATTTTCAATTTTCAATTTACAATTTTCAATATTTTTAAGATCTTTTTGAAGTTGAGATTTTATAAAATTTTTTACCGACTTAATCCCTTTTTTCCTAATATTTGAATTTTCACCAACACACAGAATAACCTTTAAATTATTTTCTAATGCCACTTTAATTTTTTTATTTATTATTTCGTCAGTTTCTTGTAAATATTGACGTCTTTCTGAATGACCAATAATTACATATTGAACTCCTATTTTTTTTAACATTAAAGGAGAAATTTCGCCAGTATAAGCACCTTTAGTTTCCCAAAAAATATTTTGAGCACCAAGTTGAATTTTAGTTTTCAGCTTTAAATCTTTAGCTTTTAGAATTTTTGAAAGAGGCTCGAGATAAATAAAAGGAGGACAAATAACAATTAAATTTCCACCCTCCCAAGTTTTTAAAAAAAATTTAGGAGAGTAAAATTTTTCAATTACCTTCAAAATTCGACTTGCTTCTTCTATAGAATCAGGAGCCATTTTCCAATTAAAAACGATTAATTTCTTTGTCATTTATAAATAATTTTTACAATTTTTTAATCTTTAATCTATTAATTAGATTTTAGTATCTTTGCAGCATCGTCTGGATCAACAATTGTTATTTCAATACCAGTGCAAAGTTCAAAGCCAGCAGAAATAGAAATTTTCGGTTGGATCTCAATATGCCAATGATAGAAAGGATATTTTTCTTTATTTTTGACTGGTGCTGTATGAATAAAAAAATTATAATCCGGATCATGAAGCTTATTTTCTAAGATTAAAAGGGATTTTTGAAGAACCTCAATTATTCCACGAAGAGTTTTTTCAGGAGTATCCTCAAAATAAGAAAAATGTTTTTTAGGGAAAACTCGTAGTTCAAATGGTTCCCGAGAGATAAAAGGCGTAAAAACAATGGCTTCTTTATTCTCATAAATAATTCTCTTTTTTTCTTTTTTTTCGTAATCAATCATTTCGCAATGAACGCATTTTTTATGTTTTTTAAAGAAGCGTTCTGAACCTTTAAGTGAATGACTTACGTCTGGTGGAATTACTGGAATGCTTATCATTTGATAATGAGGGTGATAAACTGAGGCACCAGCTTTTGGTCCCCAATTATGAAAGATTGAGATGTAGGCGCAGCAATGATCTTTTGAGAATGTTAGATATCGTTCACGAAATACTCTAAAAACAAAATAAGCATCATCTTTATTAAGATGAGCAAAATTTTTATGATGATCTCGAGTAATAATTAATTGATGGAAACCTTTTCCTTCTACTACTGGATAAGGTCCTTTTTGCGAAAAACAAGCATGGTCATGGCTTACGGGAAGATGGCTAACTGCCGGGTATTTATTTTCAATAACTTTTATTTTCCAATCTTTATTTTTAAGATAAAGAAAAATTAATTTGCCAGGATTAATTTTAGGATCACAAAATGGGCAACCTTTTTGAGGCGCTTTTTTCCTTTTTTCTGCTTTCTTTATTAAACCTAAAGGACCTTTTTTAGCGCGAGTTGGCGCAATCATTACCCAATCGCCAGAAACAAGATCTTGTCGAAGTTGTGAGTTCATAAAGTTTATAAAGTTATAAAGTTTATAAAGTTTTTATTAGGCCAGAAATTAGACGTGAAATTTCTAATGAAAGTTGATGAAGTTTCTCAAATTCTTCTTTTGAAATATATTTTAATTCAACGGCTAAATAAAGCATTGATCTGAATTCTCCGCACGATCCTTTTGCCATAAAAAGAAAATATTTAAATTCTTTATTACCACTCCTCTCAAAACCTTCAGCGATGTTATTTATTATCGATATCGCACACCTTTGAATTTGATCTTTAAATGAGTAATCACGATTGTTTTTGAAAATTTTATAGACTTCTAAAATCAATTCTTTAGATTTTTGCCAAGAAGTTATTTCTTCAAATTGATTTATTTTCATACTTTACAAACCTTTTAACTTTATGAACTTTATAAACCCTTATTAATTCTATTTTGATAATACCACATTAAGACATCTTTTGCTATTGGCAAAGTATTAATACTTCCTTCTTTTGCGTTTTCTACTAAAATTAAAAGGGCAATTTGAGGATCTTCTGCTGGAGCATAACCAACGAAAATAGCATTTATTGCATAATTAGCTTCAATTTGTGCTGTACCAGTTTTAGCCGCGACTCTAAAAGGTAGGTCATGAAGGAGATATGCCGTGCCATAAGATTTGTCAACAGCATCTATCATACCTTTTTGAACTTCTTTAATCTCTGGCAAAAGATCAGAAAGATCTATTAATTTTTTAACTCCTTTTTCTTTATTCAAAAATGGTTCATAATTAATACCATTATTAGCAATTAAAGAAATATAATTTATCAATTGAATTGGCGTTACTAAAAGATCTCCTTGCCCAATAGAAACATTATATGTATCACCTACTCGCCACGGAGTTTTAGTTCTTTTTTCTTTTTCAGTTGGATCAGGTAAATATCCTTTTTCTTCTCCAACTAAATCAATACCAGTTTTTTGCCCTAATCCAAATTTTTGCCAATACTCTTTTAGTTTTTCTATACCTAATCCTTTTTGATCTTCAAACCCTCCACCAACTTCATAAAAATAAATATTACAAGAACGAGCAATAGC
>CAYXLL010000021.1:0-7265 GCA_964465875.1 uncultured Candidatus Saccharibacteria bacterium | reverse complement strand
TATTTTTGTTTTTTAAAAAATCACGAAGATTATGAATTTTTATTTCAATTAATTTATTTTTTTGAGCACGTTTAAGAATTGATTCATTTAAATAAGAATCGAACATGCGAGGAAAAATTGTAATAATATCAAATCGCATTATTTTTATATTATACCATTAAATTCTAAAACCCCGATGTCGGGGTTTTAGAATTTTAAAAGTCTAACTTTTTAAAATTTATACTTAAAAAGTTAAAAATTGGATGTTTCAGATTTTGTAGGTCTTCCTTCAGGTTCAACAATCTTAAGATTAACTCTGGCATGGTTTTTAACACCAACGATCTTTAATAAAGATCTTATAGCCTGAGCAGTTGAACCATTGCGGCCAATGATTTGGCCCATATCAAGAGGATTTACCTTAAGAGTCAGAAGCACTCCCATCTCGTCGACTTGTCTATCAACTTTGACGTCTTCTGGATGGTTAACTAAAGCTTTGACTATATATTCTAGAAACTCCTTATCCATTTCTTTATCGATATCCATAAATCAAATCTGTTTATCTTTTTATTACTTATTGGTCGACCTTTATAACAACTATTCTTTATTATAAATGAATGTCGTAAATCTTTTAATGCTACTTAGTTTCAGCTGTTTTGTCAAGCGCAGCGGATTCTTGTTCTACTGCTTGTTTTTCTGGTTTTTGCTTCATAATTTCTTGTTTTTTTGCCTTTTTATGAACTGGTTTTTTAGGCCCTTTTAAAATTGCTGCTTTTACTAAAAGATTGAAAACAGTATCGGTTGGCTTAGCGCCAATTTTTAACCAATAAAGAGTTCTTTCTTTGTTAACCTCAAATTTATCAGTATGAGGATTGAAAAAGCCTAGATCTTCTACTACTTTTGTTAATTTCGATCTTTTTTCGGCAACCACAATTCGAAAGCTTGATTGCTTCTTCTTGCCTATTCTTTGTAATTTAATAGCCAGCATATCCAGTAATATAAACTCAACTTAAATATAATTAATTTTATTGCCTAACTAAATAAATTAGTTAATAATTTAATATAATTGAAAAATTGAAAAATTGCAAGATTAAAATTTATTTTGAATATTTTTCAAGAGCTTTTTCAGCCGCTCTTACTTCTGCCTCCTGTTTTGAAGATCCTTCACCTTCAGCAATTAAGTCATCATTAAAATAAACTCCAATTTTAAAAACTTTTTGATGGTCGGGACCAGATTCAGATAAAACATGATAAGTTGGCGTAATTCTTAATTTATCTTGAATTATTTCTTGCAGCAAACTTTTTGGATCTTTATAAAGACCTTTTTTAATTATTTCTTCAGTATTAATTAAAACATATTTTTTAACAAATTCTGAAGCAGATTGATATCCTTGATCAAGATAAATAGCGCCTAAAAGTGCTTCAAAAGCATTAGCTAAAATTACTTCTTTTGCTTTTTCTGTGTCTTGAGCTTCGCCTTTTGAAAGAAAAATAAAATCATCAAGATGAATTTGTTTAGCAATTTTTGCTAAAAACTGATAATTAACTAAGGCTGCTCTTATAGCAGTTAATTGTCCTTCTGGATAATCAGGATATTGAGCAAAAAGAAACTCGCTCACAATAAGCTCCAATACTGCATCGCCCAAATATTCTAAACGTTCGTTTTGAGAATATTGCCAGGAAGGATTTTCGTTTAAATAAGAACGATGAGTTAAGGCTTCGTAAAGTAAGTCTTTATTATTAAATGTGATATCTAATGTTTTTTCTAAACTAGCAATATCCATAAAATCTGTTTTTAAAAATTTTAATTATTCCGCCAAAATTTTTCTAGAAAACTTAAGTGAACAATTAATTTATTTGTTTATATACTGTGCCTAAAACACCATTAATAAATTTTGAAGAATTTTCACCACCATAAGTTTTAGCTAATTCAATCGCTTCGTTAATAGCTACTTTTGGTGGCACTTCTTCTTTGTTGGCGAAAAGAAGTTCATAAAGGCCAATTCTTAAAATATTTCTATCAATGATTGAAATTTGATCAATTGGCCATTGAGGAGCTGCTTTTTTTATAATTTCATCAATTTCAGGTAAGTGTTTAATGATCCCTTTTGACATTTGCCAAGCAAACTCTAGCTCATCAATTCCTGGTGCAAATTCCTTCAAATTTCTTTCTAAAATTTTAACAAAATCTTCTTTATTATTAAAAAAATCCCATTCATAAAGAGATTGTAATACTACCGATCGCACTAAATGACGAGTAGCCATAAAATATGCCCTTACAAATCTACAAATTAGTACGAATATACAAATCCTTAAATTAAAATTCGTATATTTGTAAATATTTCTACATTCGTAAAGTTACTTCCTTCCTTCTATGATTTGTTGCGCTATATTAGAAGGTACTTGTTCGTAATGACTAAACTCCATGGTAAAACTTCCTCTACCTTGAGTCATTGATCTTAATGATGTAGCATAACCAAACATTTCTGACAAAGGAACTTTTGCGTCAATCACTTTAAGGTTGGCCCGATCAGAGATTGCTTCTATTCTTCCTCTTTTTGCATTTAAATCACCAGTAACATCGCCTAAAAATTCCATTGGAATAATAACTTGTAATTTCATGATCGGCTCTAAAATTATTGGTTTTGCTCTTTTAGCCGCTTCTTGAAAAGCCATTGAGCCAGCAATTTTAAATGCTACTTCTGAAGAATCGACTTCGTGGAAAGAACCATCATAAAGCGTTACTTCGATATCAGTTACTGGATAACCTGCTAAAATTCCTTTATCAAGAGCCTCTTTAACGCCTTTTTCAACTGCTGGAATAAATTCTTGAGGAATAATTCCTCCTTTAATTTTATTGACAAAGACAAAACCTTCTCCTCGCTCAAGCGGCCTTACTTTCAACCAAACATGACCATATTGCCCTCTACCACCTGATTGTCTAATATATTTTCCTTCTGCCTCACTTGAACCAAGAATAGTTTCTTTATAAGCAACTTGTGGTCTTCCAACATTTGCCTCCACTCCAAATTCTCTTCTCATTCTTTCAACTAAAACTTCTAAATGAAGCTCCCCCATGCCGGAAATAATTGTTTCACCGGTTTCTTGATCGCCTTTAATTTTAAAAGTTGGATCTTCTTGGGATAATCTTCGCATTGCTAATCCTAATTTTTCCTGATCTGCTTTTGATTTTGGTTCAATTCTAATAGAAATTACTGGTTCAGGAAAAGTAATTTTTTCTAAAACAATTGGAAAATTTGGGTCGCAAAGAGTGTCACCAGTGGTTGTATTTTTCAAACCAACTAACGCTCCTAAATCTCCTGTATACATTTCTTCTACTTCCTCTCTTTTATTAGCATGCATTCTAATAATTCTTCCAGCACGTTCTTGTTCCCCTCTCGTAGCATTTAAAATATAACTGCCCCGCGAAAGTTTACCACTATAAACTCTAAAATAAGTAAGATTTCCGATAAAAGGATCGGTGGCAATTTTAAAAGTAAGAGCAGTGAACGATTCACTGTCATCAGGTTTTCTTATAATTTCTACCCCAGTTTTTGGATCGGTGCCTTTTATGGGTTTTAATTCAGATATATCAAGTGGCGAAGGTAAATAATCAACTACTGCATCGAGTAATAATTGTACTCCTTTGTCTTTTAGGGCCGAGCCGCAAAGAACAGGTACTAATTTACTATCAATCGTAGCATCTCGCAAAACATGTCGCAGCTCGTCATTCGTTATGTCTTGCCCTTCTAAATATTTATTTAATAAAATATCATTTTGCTCTGCTATTTTTTCCACTAATGCGTGCCTTGCTTTTTGAGCTTCTTCTTTTAAATTATCTGGAATTTCTTTTACTATCACCTTCTCTCCATATTCGCCTTCAAAATAAAAAGACTTCATTTCTATTAAATCAATTACACCTTCAAAAGCCGATTCAAGCCCAATTGGCAATGTTATCGGAATAGCGTTAGAAGTAAGACGCTCCTCAATTGATTTCAGCGAATCCCAAAAACTCGCGCCCATTCGATCAAGTTTATTAATAAAGCAAATCCGGGGAACTTTATATTTATCTGCTTGATGCCAAACAGTTTCTGACTGCGGCTCAACACCAGCTACGCCATCAAAAACCACCACTCCTCCATCAAGCACTCTTAAAGATCTTTCTACTTCAACAGTAAAATCAACGTGACCCGGCGTATCAATAATATTTATTCTATGCTCATATTCTTTTTTAATTTTTTCATTCTCCCCTTCGATTGAATATCGAATAGGCGTCCAAAAACAAGTTGTAGCAGCAGCAGTGATTGTAATTCCTCTTTCTCGCTCTTGATCCATCCAATCCATTATTGCCTCTCCTTCATGGACTTCGCCAATTTTATGAGAAATACCAGTATAAAAAAGAATTCGTTCAGTAACGGTAGTCTTTCCAGCATCGATGTGAGCAATGATGCCAATGTTTCTATATTTTTCTAAAGGATATTGTCTCATGTCTACAAATTACAAATCATAATACAAATATACAAATTTTATTTTATATTTAAAACTCTTTTAAATCTAACTCCCCTGCTTGTAAAATGAGCAATTATACCCAACTTTAAATTCTTTGCCTTTAAATAAGAATATAATTGTTCTATATCTTTTTTAGAGAAAAATTCTCTTTTTTTAATCTCTAAAATTATTTTATTATCAACTAAGAAATCTAATATATAAACTCCTAAATTTTCATTCCGATAATTAACCCTTACCCTTTCTTGCTCCTTAAAATTTATTCCTTTATCTTTAAAAATCTTAGCGATTGCTTTTTGATAAAATATTTCTTTATGTCCATAGCCAATATCGTTCCATACGCTAAATAATATACCAATTATCTGATAGCTTAATTCCGGATAAATGACTTTATTTTCATCTTCCATTATTTGTATATTTGTAAGTTGTTTGTATTTTGTAGCCTACCTGGCAAAATGAGCAAAAGCTCTGTTTGCTTCTGCCATCTTATGAACTGTCTGTTTTTTCTTAATTGCAGCGCCTTCATTTTTTGAAGCTAAAATTATTTCTTCAGCTAATTTCTCAGCCATTGGCTTGCCTTTAATTGAACGACTGGCTTCAATAATCCATTGACAAGCTAAGAAAAATTTTCTCTCTGGTCTTACTTCTCGAGGAACTTGATAATTAGCGCCTCCAACTCGCTTTGAAACAACTTCTTGTAAAGGCGAAGCATTTTCTATTGCTTTTTCGAAAACCTTAACTGGATCTTCTCCGGTTTGCTTTTGAATATGATTAAAGGCATCATAAAGAACTTTTTCAGCAATAGATTTTTTCCCTCCTTTCATTAAATAATTAACAAAGCGGCCTATTGCGATACTTTTATATTTTGCATCTGCTTGACGATCTTTTTTATATATTCTTTTTTTACGCATAAAAATTAAGTTTAATTTAAAGAAAGTTTTTTATTTTGGTTTTTTAGCCCCATATTTACTCCTTTCTTGCTTTCTTCCTTCGACTCCCGCAGTGTCAAATAATCCTCTTATAATATGATATCTAACACCAGGCAAATCTTTGACTCTTCCTCCTCTAATAAGAACAACTGAATGCTCTTGAAGATTATGACCAATGCCTGGAATATAAGCAGTAACTTCCATGCCATTTGTCAGCCTTACTCTTGCTACTTTTCTTAAGGCTGAATTTGGTTTTTTTGGAGTAGTAGTAAAAACCTTTAAGCATACTCCTCTTTTAAAGGGCGACGGATAATAAACGGGTTTATTTTTCTTTGTATTAAAACCAAAAGTTAAAGCCGGTGATTTCGGCTTTGCTTTAAAAGTTTTTCTACCTTTTTTTACTAGTTGATGAATTGTCGGCATATTAATGTATCCTTACGAATTTGCAAATTAGTATAAATATGCGAATAAGATTCTCTTTAAAAATTCGTAAATTAATAAATATTCGTAAATTCATAAAGAATTTATTTAAATTTAGCAAAATACTTGCTTTATGTCAATAAAATCGCGCATCACGCATCATAAAATCTCTAAATTTCTAAATAAATGCAAACGATAAACAGTAAATTTAAAAAGTTTGATTTCGTAAGGAATATCATAAAGATAAAAAAATAATAAAAAAATTACTGTTATGCTATAACATAACAGATAAAAAATAATAAAACTGCAAAATTTCGCAAAAAATTAATAAAATTTAATTGATAAAAAACAATCAAAAAAGTGTTATGCTATAGCATAACACTTCAAGTTTTTTTCTAATTCCTCAATCAATTTTAATGATATTATATCGTATCAAATCTTCATACTGCTTTAAAAATACGACATTCCTACGATAAGCTTAAAGACGAAATTGCTTAATGGGCTTAATAAAAAATAAGCAATGAACATCCCCAAAATTAATCCAAAAATTCCCATTTGCATTAAAACAGTAGCGTGTCGCGGAAATAAATCATAAATTATTTTTGAGCCGTCAAAAGGTGGAAAAGGTAAAAGATTAAATAAACAAAGCATAATATTCACAAAAACAATAAATCCGATCATCTGGATAAAAGTTCTTCCAAAAGAAAAAGAATAAATAAAATTTCCAAAAAATCTAATTCCCAGCCCTAAAATTAGAGCAACTAAAAAATTAGAACCTGGACCAGCAACGGCTACTTTTAAATTCCCATATTTTTTATCTTTTAAATTATAAGGATTATAAGGCACTGGTTTAGCTGAACCAAAAATAAAAGCCCCTTTTGATAATAAAAAAACTATTAATGGCAAAATAATTGATCCATAAAGATCTAAATGCTTAAAAGGATTAAAAGTCAAACGGCCAGCATCTTTTGCGGTTGGATCACCGAGTTTATAAGCCATTAAGCCATGACTTACCTCATGAATAATAATTGAAAAAAGGAAAACTAAAAGCTGAAAAACAATTAACATAACACAAATTTTTTAATTGACCTAATGAATGATTCAAACTCTAAATTCTAAACAATTTCTAAAATCAAAATAACAAAATCTAAATGACAATTTCTTAATTATTTTCAAAATATAAGCAGCCTTGATTTTTGTTGCACTAATTATATTCAACATAAAGATATAAGTAAAGTCAGCTATAGGATAAATTTATAGAAACCAAATTAATGATCCTCTGTGCAGGATCAAGCCTGATATGAAACTCGGTTTTATAAATTTGGAGATTGAAAATTGATATTAAATTTGTAATAAAATAAGGAAGTCGGATTTCTTTAAATTGATAAAATAATTAAAATTTCTTCTTTCTATTTTTTGGGTGTTATGCTATAG
>CAYXLL010000020.1:0-7903 GCA_964465875.1 uncultured Candidatus Saccharibacteria bacterium | reverse complement strand
AAAGATTATTTGTTATGTGCGGTTTTGTTATTAAGCCGGTTTGATAAACACTCGTTAAAAGCACAAGAGGAAAAGTAAGAAAAGCTAAAACAGTGAATTTTTCCATTACTGAATTCATTTTAATGTTTAAAAGTTGTGTATTAGTTTCTTCAAATGATTCGATAGTTTCTTTATAATTGGTACAATATTGTAAAATTCTTAAATAGTCTCCTTCGAGATCAGAAAAATAAATTTGAGTTTCAGGTCCCCAAAAATTAGGGCCGACGATTGATAAAGATCTAAAAACACCTTGTTGCGGTTGGAAACAAAGATAAAAACTTAAAATATCTCGTTTAGTATAACTAATGTCTTCAAGAAGCTGTTTCTCTTGATTGCAAAAAAGATTTTTTCTTATCATTTCTATTTTGTCATCAATATGTTTTAACTCTCGAAAAGCGAAACTAAGACAAAAATCTAGAAGATAATAAAGTAGTCGCGCTGTTGTTCCGCCCAGTATCGTCTCTTTATAATTATTGTCTCGATCTAATTTATCAACAAATAATTCAACTGGTTCTAATCTTTCATAAGAAACAGAAATTAAAGCATCTTTAGTGATAATAAAATCAATTTCTCCTCGTCGAGAAGTTTTTTGCTGGGAATCATAAATTGGCAGATGATAGATAAAATATAAATATGAATCAAATTGTTCAACTTTAGCTCTTGCTGAAGGGCGAACTAACTCTTCAAGAACAATAGGATGAAGATTGTATTCATCAGCCAAAAACTGAAGGTCTTTTGCGGTCGGTTTTATGATATTAATCCAACTGATATTTCCTTTTTTGATATAACGAGGCATCACTTATATAATAATAAATTTTGTATTGTAGTGCAACTATCTGACTCTTGACGTGTTTCTTTAAAAGCGCTAAAATTATATCATAATATGACTGATCAAAATAATCAAAACAACAATAATCAAAATTTGAATCAAGATAACCACGGAGGGAAAAAAGAAGAGCAGCCTTCGCAGCAAAACGAACAATTAGTTCAATTACAGAAAGAAAGAGATGAATATTTAGATGGCTGGAAGCGTGCGAAAGCCGATTTTTTGAATTACAAAAAAGATGAAGCAAAAAGATTCGAAGAAATTATAAAATTTTCTAACGAGTCTTTAATAAAAGAACTTTTAGCAGTGTTAGATAGTTTTGATTTAGCGATAAACTCATTTGAAGAAGATCAAAAAGCACAAAAAGGTTTGGTGTTAATGAAATCTCAATTGGAAAATATTTTAAAAAGCAACGGTTTAGAAAAAATAAAAGTAGAAATTGGTGAGCCATTTAACCCTGAATTTCATGAAGCAATTAATAAAGTTGAATCTGATAAGCCAGCTGATACAATAGTTGAAGAGATAGAAGCTGGCTATATATTAAATGGTAAAGTTATAAGGCCAGCAAGGGTAAAAATAGCAAAATAACTAATAATTGAAAGATTGTAAAAATAAAAAATTTTATGAGTAAAATTATAGGAATTGATTTAGGTACAACTAATTCAGCCGTAGCAGTAGTTGAAGCAGGGGAGCCGAAAATTTTAGAGAATCGAGAAGGAGGAAGAACTACTCCTTCAATGGTGGCAGTTACTAAAAATGGTGAAAGAGTAGTTGGAATTTTGGCGAAACGGCAAGCAGTAGTAAATCCAAAAAATACTATTTTTTCAGTCAAGCGACTTATTGGTCGTCGTTTTAGCGATCCCGAAGTTCAACGTGATAAATCTTGGCTAACTTTTGATATTCGAGAATCTTCTAGTGGTGGCGTTGAAATCAAAATGGGAGATCGCTGGTATAAGCCTGAAGAAATTTCCGCCATGATTTTAGGAAAATTAAAAGCGGATGCAGAATTAAAATTAGGAGAAAAGGTAGAAGAAGCAGTAATTACAGTGCCTGCTTATTTTGATGATTCTCAAAGGCAAGCGACAAAAAACGCCGGTGAAATTGCTGGCTTGAAAGTTAAATTAATTCTTAATGAACCAACTGCTGCTGCGCTTGCTTATGGTTTAAATAAACAGAAAAATGAACAAATTCTTGTTTATGACTTTGGTGGAGGTACATTTGATATTTCTATTCTTGATGTTACTGAAGATACAGTGCAAGTTATTGCCACTGGCGGCGATACTCATTTAGGCGGTGATGATTTTGATAGAAAAATAATTGAATATTTAGTTAATGAATATAAAAAACAAGAAGGCGTTGATATTTCTAAAGATCCTTTAGCGCTTCAGAGGTTAAAAGAAGCAGCAGAAAAGGCGAAGCATGAGCTTTCTGTTTCTTTTGAGACAGAGATAAACTTACCTTATATTACTTCTGATGCTAGCGGTCCTAAACATTTCTTAATGAAATTAACTAGAGCAAAGCTTGAAGAATTAGTCCGTGACTTTGTTGAAAAATCTATTGAATTAGTAAAAAAGACTTTAAATGAAGCTCATTTAAAACCAGAAGATATTGAACAAATAGTGCTTGTTGGCGGTCAAACAAGAATGCCTTTAATTCAAGAAGAAGTAAAAAAATTTTTTAACAAAGAGCCTCACAAAGGAATTAATCCCGATGAGGTTGTTGCTTTAGGCGCAGCAATCCAAGCAGGAATTTTCCAAGGCGATGTTAAGGATATTCTTCTTTTAGATGTTACGCCGTTATCTCTAGGCATTGAAACATTAGGAGGAGTTAATACTATTTTAATCGAAAAAAACACAACTATTCCAACTGCTAAAACTCAAGTTTTTTCCACCGCAGCTGATAATCAAACATCAGTAGAAATTCATGTTCTTCAAGGTGAGCGGCCAATGGCTAGCGACAATAAAACTCTAGCAAGATTCATTTTAGATGGAATTCCACCAGCGCCGCGAGGTGTTCCTCAAATTGAAGTTACATTTGATATCGATGCAAACGGCATTTTAACAGTTTCTGCTAAAGATAAAGCAACTGGTAAAAGTCAACAAGTTAGAATTGAAGCTTCTACTGCTTTGTCAAAAGAAGAAATAGAAAAATTGAAACAAGAAGCTAAAATTCATGAAGAAGAAGACAAAAAGAAAAGAGAATTAATAGAAGTAAAAAATCAAGCAGAACAAGCAATCTATATTGCCGAAAAATCGTTGCGAGATGCTGGCGATAAAGTTCCGGCTGATATAAAAGATGCAGTTAATCAAAAAATTGAAGATCTTAAAAAAGTGAAAGACGGAGAAAACACTGAAGAAATAAAATCAGCGATTTCAAACTTATCATTAGAGCTTCAAAAAATTGGTCAAGCAATGTATGGTCAGGGCGAGAATCAGCAAAATCAGGGGCCAACTCAAAATCCAGACCAAGGGCCAGAAAACAATAAATAATTAATTATTGTGGCAGAACTTATTCAAGAAAAAAAAATTACTGGTGTAATTATCAAAATTCTTGCTTTAGCTATCCTTGGATTATTAGCTATTTATTATTTTGGGCATTTTTTAAATTTATTTTTAGCTTTTCCGTCCGAGGGTAAAATTTTATTTTTTTCCTGTTTAGCTTTTGCTGTTTTTTTAATTATTTTCTTTTTCGAAACAATTTTTATTTCAAGCAATTTGCAAATTAATTTAACTATTTTTTTAGAAACACTGGTTTTACTTTTTTCTCTTCACCAATTTTCAAAGCCAATATTAATAGGTATTTTTTTGTTTTTTCTATTTTTAATTTTTGGCAATCTTTCAGTTAAAAAAGAAATTAATAATACTTTAAAAATAAATTTTTTAAAAACCAACAGAATAGCTTTTAATGAAGCAATTACTGCCTTTTCTCTATTATTTACTATAATAATCGGAGTAGCATTGTTTGGCTTTTTTAATGAAGGAACTTTTGATTTGCAAAAAATTATTAAGCCGATTTTATTAACTGCTGAAAAAATTATGCCAGCAGATTTTACTAAAAATTTTTTACAACAAAACCTTGAAAAACAAATAAGCGCAGATTCAAAATTAGAAGTCCTCCCAGAGGAAGAAAAAGAAAAAATAATTAATGAAACTTTAAGCCAAATTGAAAAACAAACAGGAGGAAAATTAAGTTTTAGTTCTATTATTTTAAACACCAAAGAGAGTCAGTCCTTTATTCAAGATTTAAATAATAAAATTTTGGATATTCCGTCTCAAATAAAAATTTATATTGTTATTGGTATAAGTTTGATCGCCTTCTTTGTTTTAAAAGGTATTGGCGTTCTTTTAACCTGGCCAATTACTTTAATCGCTTTTATAATTTATGAATTGCTTTTCGCTGCAAATTTTGCTAAAATAACTATTGAGCAGCGTGAAAAAGAAGTTATTAGCTTATGAGTTCTTAAGAGGTATTTATATTAGTTTTTCAAACCTTTATCTTTATAAGTTTTTCTAAAAACTAAAAGCTCTAAGCTAGTAGCTATTTTTATGAATAAAGATTATTACAAAATTTTAGGTGTTTCTAAAAATGCTTCTTCAGAAGAGATTAAAAAGGCTTATTATAAATTAGCTCATGAATATCATCCTCATAAAGCTGGCAAAGACGAAAAAAAATTTAAAGAATTTAATGAAAAATTCAAAGAAATAAACGAAGCTTATTCTGTCCTTTCTAATCCTCAGAAAAGAGCGCAATATGATAAATTTGGCAGAGTTTTTGAAGGAGGCGCCAGCGGAGCTAGCGGACCTTTTGGAAGCGGAAATTTTGGTTTTGAAGGGAATCCATTTTCCGATTTTGGTTTTGATTTTGATCCTAGTCAATTTTCTGATTTTACTGATTTAGGTGATATTTTTGATGCTATTTTTGAAGGGCTAGGTGTAAGGCAAAAAAGACGAACCTACAAAAGAGGGTCTGATCTAGAATTTGTTCAAGAAATTACTCTTGAGGAAGCTTTTAAGGGCGCAACTAAAAATTTAAAATTTAAAACTTTTGTAAAGTGTGAAAAATGTAAGGGCATGGGTTGTGACGAAAAGATGGGATTTAGCAAATGTCCTGTTTGTGGTGGTCGGGGAGAAATAAAGGAAACAAGAAATAGTTTTTTTGGAAATTTTGCTCAAGTAAAGCCTTGTGAAAAATGTTTTGGTACAGGACAAATTCCTAATAAAATTTGCGAAAATTGTAGAGGAGCTGGTAGAGTATTAGGAGAAAGAGAAGTTAAGGTCCAAATTTTGCCAGGCGTCAAAGATGGACAGCTCATTAAGATTAATGGGATAGGAGAAGCAGGTGAAAGACAAACCGCTTCAGGAGATCTATATATTAGAATTAAGATTAAACCACATCAGATTTTTGAAAGAATAGGGGATAATTTAAAAATTAAAAAAGAAGTTGATTTAATTGACTTATTATTAGGCAAAAAATTAGAGGTCCCAACAATTTCTGGCAATAAATTATCTGTTGAAATTCCGCCGGATTTTGATATCAAAAAAGATTTAATAATCCGCGGAGAAGGAATGCCAATTTTTGGTTCTCTTGGAAGAAAAGGAGATTTATTAGTAGAATTAATGGTTAAAACACCAAAGAAATTAAATCCAAAATTAAAGAAGATCCTTGAAGATTTAAAGAAAACTATGGACGATGAACTATGAACAATAAACGTAAGGGAAATATTTTTAGATTTTTAGAATGGCAGGCATATAAAGACGCAAAAGATTTTAGAAAAGAAATTAAAGTCCTTATCAAGAAAAAGTTCATAGTTCATTGTTCATAGTCCATGATATAGTCCATGATTAAGACATCCCCCCATAACTCAATTGGTAGAGTAACTGCCTTTTAAGCAGGAAGTTGAAGGTTCGAGTCCTTCTGGGGGGACAAATAAAAAAGAGAGTTAATCAACTCTCTTTTTTATTTGTCCCTACTTTAAAAAATTTATAAAAATCTATGATTTTTGTTACGTAATATGTTACGTAACAAAACTTAAAAAAATTTTTTAGCAGTAAATTTGTAGATAATAATTTTTTCTTGAAAAGGATTAATACCAGCTTTTTGACAAGCAATTAAAATTTGTTTTTCAATTGTATCTACTCCTTCTAGATCTGGCAATAAAAGGCCAGTTTTTAAATTATCAATTGTTTTTACGATTATGCCGTATTTTTTAGGATCTAATTTTTTAATATCAGTGACTAATTCCGGCTTATCTAAAATATAAACAGTGTAGCTAAGATCTTCTAATTCTTCTTTTTGAATTGGGCCAAAACGGTAATCTTCGGTAGCAGCGGCAATGGCATTATAAATTATTTCTTCTGCGATATTTTTTCTTGTTGGTAAATAAGTGCCAATACAACCACGAAGATCTTTATTTTTTTCAATAGTTACAAAAACTCCGGCTTTTTTTTGGAAAAAACTTTTTGGTAAATCTAAAGATGGATCGATAATTATTTTTTCTTTAATGTAGGCTTCTACTGCCTTTTTGGCTAAAGTTGCATAAGGAGACATATTATTTATTATAGCACAATTTATTTTTTTGGAACACTTGACAAATTTTTAAAAAAGAGTTTTACTAAAATTAGTAATTTTATCTTAATTTTACCTTTAAAATTTAAAAAAGGAGGCTAGGAATGAAAAACAGAAAAGTTTTGATTTTAATGTTTTGTTTGGTTTTTTGCTTGATATTGAGTGGCTGTTCTAATTTTATGAATATGGATATAGGAGGAGAATCAAAATCGTTTAATACTTCTTCTAATCTTCAAATAGTTAATTATGAGGACTGGAAAAAAGGGGAGAGTATTCCGGTTTTTGGGGCAGATGAACCTTTGATGTTAATTTTATCTTTTCCTCTTACCTCAGAAAAAGCAAGAAATGTAAATATTGAAGTTCAAGATTCTGAGGGGCAAGTCGTTTTTCGAAAAGAAGAGTTTATTCTAGAGGGCCAAAAATTTGCTATTCAACTTCAACCTTTAAGACCTGGCATTTATAAGGCTATAGTTAAAGAATTGGGTTCAGGAATAAACTTGATGGAATATAAATTTAAAGTAAAATAAATTGGAAGTGAAAGGAGATAAAAATAATTAAATTAGGCCTACTTAAATTAAGTAGGCCTTTTATTTTAATTTATTTATTTTCGCTAAATAATTTTATGCCTTCTACTAAAGCGTCTTGCTCTAATTTTTGCACTTTTGCTTTTAATGTATCAACAGTATCATTTTTGTCTACCTCGCAAGATTTTTGGATTATAATTGGTCCGCCATCAACGCTTTCATCTACAAAATGAAGAGTGCAGCCAGTAATTTTACATCCTCGCTCCAGCACTGCTTTATGTACTTCTTTATCCATTCCTCCTCCAAAAGCTGGTAAAAGTGATGGATGAATATTCATAATTCTATTTTTATATTTTCTAACAAAATCTTTACTTAAAATCCGCATATAACCAATTAATAAAATTAAATCTACATTTTTAGCCTCTAAAATTTCCATAATTTTTTTATCATATTCTTCTCTAGTTAAACCTTTAGGATCTAAAAAGATTGCTTCAATATTATTCTGTTCAGCGCGCGTTAAAGCATAAGCATCTTTTTTATCACTGATTAAAACTTCTATTTTGGCGTTTAAATTGCCGGCATTAATTTCATCAATAATTCTTTGAAGATCGGTTGCTTTTGTAGATGCTAAGACTGCAATTTTTAAAGGTTTTGTATTCATAATAATTTTAATTATAACATTTTAATATTTTTATTAACTAATTTTTTTGATAATTTTATCGACAATTTTTTTATTAGACCTACCACGACAATTAATTATAAGATAAGCATATTTTTTATAAAAAGGATTTCTTTCATCATATAAATTTTAAAAAGATTTTGATTTTAATCTAATTATACCTCTATTTTTCTAAAGTTATAAGTGGTTCATCTAAAAATATAATGAAAGAATTTTTTCTCAAATTAGTCATTAATTTTTTTGAATAAATAACGCTTCCACCAGGAGCAA
>CAYXLL010000019.1:0-8038 GCA_964465875.1 uncultured Candidatus Saccharibacteria bacterium | reverse complement strand
TTGTCAAGAAAGAATTTGTGGATAACTTTTCCCACGCTATTTTAGCAATTTATATAAGGCAAAAGATATTATCAAGGGTTTTCATAATGCTACATAGAATTACTCTATAATAATTTTTATTTTATTTGTATTATTGGGTACTTTTTTAAGCCAAAAAGGCCATAAATTTACTTTTGCTTTTTCAATGCCTGATTGAGAAAAAATCAAAGTTTTAATTTCTAATTCATTTTTCCCCATAATTTTTTGTTTAAATTCATCAATATTAAATGGCGGCTCAAATTCTCCTTTAAAATTGACTAAGAAGCTAAGATTTCCCTGATTGATGCCGACGCTAATATTAGCATAAGAAATCTCATAATTTTTTAATTTGAAATTTTCCCCTAGGTCTTTTTTAGCTAAAGAAGTAAAAATAGTTAAAATATCATTTTCTCGAAAACCAATAGCAGAAGCTTTAGCTTCAATCATAACCGAAAAATTACCTTGATTATCAACTTCTTTATTAACTTCTTCTTTCAAAATCTGAAATTGCTTAGCTTCATCAAGAATTTTAAAGTCTTTCGGTATTTGAGCATAAAATAAAGCGATAAAATAATCTTTCAATGAATTTTCTGCTTTTTCTTTTGCTTGTTTTATATCATCTTCGGTAGGAACTGGAATTTCACCAACAAAACCTCCTGCCATTGCTGACTCTGATTTTGCATAAAAACCTTCATATTTTTCTGACCCTTGAAAACCAGGAATAGTAAAATGATCTACAGGTCCAATATTGTATTCTTGACCAGCTTTATCAGCAACAACTGTAGCTTTTATACTAGATGGAATAATTTTACCTTCAACAATTTTAGCTCCAGGCACAACAATAGATTCTTCGAGGCGGAAAATTTTTCCATCTGGAGCCAAAAGTCTCGTATTCGCTACTAAACGCTGGCTTTCTGAACTATAACTGTTATAAATAGTAACTTCGCCTCTGGCTTTTCTTTCAACGTTTTTCTTGCCTGTAGCATGAAAAGATAAAACATTATTTTTTGTTTGAGTAAATAATTCAGCTGGTATTTTTCTGTCTGAAACACTAGGACTATTTATAGCCGTAGTCGCTACTATTTCTTGACTAAGTTCAAGAGGAACTTTTTTGAGAGTAAGATCAACTTCTACTCTAGGCAAAACACATAATGCTAGATAAACTAAAAATCCAACGATAATAAAAATTAATATCATTTTCCACGATCTTCTGTTCTTTTTTCTTTCTTTTCTAATTTCTCTATTTATTAATTCTGGCTCTTTAAAATGATTAAATTTATTTTTCGAAAATTCCAATTCTTCTATTTTTACCTCTTCTGTCTCTCTGGTTTTTATCTCTTTTGCTTCTTCTTTTTCTCTTTTTTCTTTAGGAAATTCTTTTTTAAATTCTTTAAAATTAAAATAGTCAGATGTTTTTTCTGATTTTTTTTCTGGCCGAGCAATATCTACCATTTTTCTTTTTTTGATATCTTTATTAGAATTTTTATCGGTCATATTTATTATATTAAACGATTGATTGCTTTTTTAAAAGCGTAAAAAGTATCAATTGAAAATTAAAATTGTTTACGGAATCAACCATCTTATTCTTCGTTTAGCTAATTTATTTAATAAATTTTCTTGAGGCGAAAAATAAGATTCAAGAAAAACAGCCGCTCCATATAAATCTTCCCAAACGTAAAGAGTTTTTAATTTAAAATTAAAAGCGTCTAAAATTATTTTCGTATCAATGGATTTTATTGAATTCGCCGATATATTCTTAATTTTTAAAAATTTTGCTAAAGATGGTGGTAAATCAATGATTAAATTTTTTGATTTAATATTTGAATTAATTATCTCTAATCCTTTACCTAATAGTGCTAGTTCTTTTTTGAGAAAAAATTGAAGTTTTCTTCTGAAAGTTGACGAAGTTGTCCCTTCAAGATAGCGATTTAATATTAATTTTGCAGTTTCAAGATTAAAGTTAAATTCTTTAGCAATTGCCAAATAAAGATTATTTAACCCCCATTTAAAACTCTCAATATAATTAATTTTATTTTCTTTTGTTCTCAAAAATAAACTTGTTTCCTCAGAACCAACTTTAGCGAATAAAAAAGGTTTTTCAAAATAACGAGAGATTAAATGAGTTAAACTAGATCCGCCTTCTGCCACAAAAGCAACACTAGCGCGCTTTGGCAAGAAAGAAATGATTTCTTTTAAAAAATCACGCCTACAAAAAGTTTCACTAATATAAAAATCTAATTTTTTACCTTTTTCTTTTAAAAGATCTAGGACAGGATGGTTATCAAGCGAAACATCATAAATCCTGACATCACAAATTAATGCTTCAACTTCTCCGATATTAAGACGACTGCTAGCATATTTACGTGTCTGACCAAAAAAATTAAAAACTGCCCTAGAAATTAAATTTTCAAGCTCCGCTTCATTAATAGTTTGTTTTGGATTATCCCGAAAAACAGTAACTTGACTAAAATTAGTTACTGCTAATTGATGGCTAAAACTTAAAATAACTTTATAAGGCCGCGAGTGAAAAACATTAGAAAAAATTCTTTTAAGAATATTTAAATTGTCTTCTAAATTAGTTTCTAGAATTTTATTGATTTCTAAATCCTTATTAATAAAATCTGCACAGATAGTCGTTGCTTCTAATTTATTCTCTAAAAAACTAACTATTAGAAAGTTTTCTTTTTTTTCTCTTGATAAAAAATTTTTGATCATTGGCTTCATTTTAATTTACAGTAGCTCTTATTCTTCTACAACCTGAGCTAACTGCTTCTTCTTTCAAAATTTTAAATTCGCCAATTTCAGCTGTACTCTTAACATGAGGACCTGCACAAACTTCTTTGCTAATCAAATTTTCTTCAGGACCTATAAAATAAACTCTTACTATATTACCATATTTCTGCTTAAAAAACGCTAAAGCGCCAATTCTTTCTGCTTCTTCTCGAGGCATTTCCTTATAATACACCGGCAGATTTTCTTTAATTTTTTGATTAACTAAATCTGTAATGGCTTGAATCTCTTGCGGGGTTAATTTTCGATCAAAACTAAAATCGAACCTTAGTCTAGAAGGATTAATATCTGAACCCATTTGTCTCACTTCTTTTCCTAAAATTTCTCTAAGAGCCCATTGCAACAAATGAGTTGCTGTATGAAGCCTAATTATTATTTGAGTTTCTCTAATGTCAGTGGTTTCTATCTCACCGGTCTCAATCTTTAACCCATGACCACCAAATTTTTTTTCTTTACTAGCTCGCGAAATCTCTTGATGCTTTATAAATTCTTGCTCAAAAGATTCTCTTGTTAAAAACTGAGCTTTATCTCCGCCAATATCTTTGATCACCTCATAAGGGACACCATAAGTTTCATAAATTTTAAAAGCTTCCTGAGCATCAATTATTGTTGTTTTTTTTATGACTTCTACTCCTTTTTTCAAAGCTCGATTAAATTTCTCATATTCTTTATTAAATTCTTCTAAAATATTTTTTTCATCTAGTTCTTGATAAATATCTTTATATAATTTCACCACTTCAGAAAGTAATGCTTTAACATTTAAGGAATTACTTTGCCAACTAGACACCATTACTCTCCGCATTAACCTTCGCAAAACATAACCAACTTCTTTATTAGAAGGACGTACGCCATCAGATATTAAAAAAGCGATAGATCGACTATGATCAACCAAAATTCTTTTAGTTTTTTCTGATAAACTATCTGGTAAAAAGCGCATTAAAGGACGGAAAAGATCAGTTTCAAAAATTGTTGATGTTCCTTGTAAAATCATCGCTAATCGCTCTAGTCCCATACCAGTATCAACACCTGGATTATTTAATTTTCTCAAATTTTGAGTCTGAAAATCTAAATTTTCTTTATAATACTCATTAAAAACTAAATTCCACACTTCAAGGCCATCAATATAAAATTCTACTGTTGGACCACAAGGCCCTTCACTTCCTGTTGGTCCCCAAAAATTATCTTCTCTTCCTCCTCTTATAATTTGCGCCGGAGAAAAACCAAGTTCTTCTAAAATTGAATAAGATTCTTTATCAAACGGTACTTCTTCGTCTCCATTAAACACTGAAACCTTCATTCGCTGAGGATCAATTTTTAATTCTTTAGAAAGATATTCATATGCCCAATTAATTGCTGATTTTTTAAAGTAACCCTCCACTCCAAAATCTTCTGGATTATCGCTACCAACAGGTCCAAAAGAAAAATTACCTAGCATTTCAAAAAAAGTTAAATGGCTTTCATCGCCAACTGAATCAATATCAGATGTTCGAAAACATTTCTGTATTGATGTTACTCGCTGTGATCTAAAAGTATTTAAAGCGTTTAACTCGCCAGTGTAATATTTTTTAAATTGCTGCATCCCAGCAGTTGTCAAAAGCACCGAAGAATCATCAGTTGGTATTAAAGACGAAGAAGGAACAATCACGTGGCCTCTTCGTTGAAAAAAGTCAAGAAAAGATTTTCTAATTTCTTTCGAAACCATTTATTGATTTAATGCGATTTAAAATTAATAATTAAATTATTCTTCTCTATAGTCTTTTAAAATTTTTACTTGTTTATGCTCTTTAATTTTTTCTAAGGCTTTAACTTCTATTTGCCGAATGCGTTCTCTCGTAACTTTAAATTTTTCTCCAACCTCTTCAAGAGTATGATTAATTCCATCCTCAAGACCAAATCTCATTTTTAAAATTTCTCTTTCTCTCTCTGTTAAATCTGCTAAAATATTTCTAATTTCTTCTTTCAACAAAGATCTATCGGCTGCTTGGTCTGGAGCTAAACTTTTTTCATCTCGAACAAGATCCTGGAGGGTCGAACCTTCGTCTTCATCGCCAACCGGTGATTCTAAGGACAAGACATCTTGAGAAATTTTTTGAATAGTATGAACTTTATCAATATCAATCCCCATTTCAATAGAAATTTCTTCAGCTGATGGTTCTCTGCCTAACTCTTGAGATAATCGTCGTTTAGTTTGAGTATATTTAGAAATAATTTCTACCATATGAACTGGGATTCTGATTGTTCTTGATTGATCAGCTAACGCCCTAGTGATAGCTTGTCTTATCCACCAAGTTGCATAAGTAGAAAACTTAAATCCTTTTCGATAATCGAACTTAGAAACTGCTCTTGCTAATCCTATATTTCCTTCTTGAATTAAATCTAGAAGCGAAAGATAAGGACTTCTATGAGCATAATGTTTTGCAATAGATACTACTAATCGAAGATTGGCCTTAATCAGGCGCTGCCTAGCTTCTTCGTCACCTTTTTCCGCCCTTTTTGCTAATTCTTTTTCTTCTTCAGCGGTTAAAAGAGGCGTCTTACCAATTTCTCTTAAATAAATTTGCACTGAATCAGGTAATTCAGCGATCTCTGCTTCAGTAATTGGTTTTATCTCTTCTGGTATTTGAATTAACTGACCAGTTTCAACAACTTTAATATTCGCTTCATCTAAGCGATTATAAAGTTCTTCTAAAAATTCAATATCCGTTTCAATATTGGGAAAATAATAAAAAATTTCAGCATCAGTCACAAAACCTCGTGGCCTACCTTTATTAATCAACTCTTCAATTAAAGATTCATCGAATTTAAATTTCTTTTTTCTAGATATACTACTAATTTTTTTCTTCTTATTCTGGTGCTTAACTTTTTTAGACGACTTCTTTCTCATTGCTTTCTTTTTCATCGCTTTCTTTTTCATTGTTTTCTTTTTCGTCGTTTTCTTAATTTTTTTTCTTTTTACTTTAACTTTGTTTTTTTTAATTTTTTTTCTATTCTTCATAGTATTTCAAAATAAAAAATGTTTGATATATAGATAAAAATTTATAATAAAAATATAGTCATTTAATAAATTATAAAATAAATAAGCGACCTTTTTAAAAAAGTAATTTAATAATATTTATCCATTTTGTTCTTTTTTAGAAAGTTCGTCAAATCGAGAAAGAATTAAATTAACTTTTTCTTCATCGCCTTGATTTTCTGCTTCTTTTAAGGCTCTAGCCAAAGATTCTCTTTGTTCTTTAAAATATTCTTTTTTGAGTTCTTTTACTAATTCATTAAATTCTTTTTCCAAATTTTCTTGATTTTCGTCTTCTATTTCAATACTTGAATTTAATAAAATATAATTGGCTAATTCTTCTTGTTTTTGATTTCCCAATTTTTCGTTTTTCGTAAGATTATTAAACACTTTTTTATAATCATCTGGAAAAAAATCAGAAAAATTTTTATAACTATTTTGAAGATTTTTCTCTAGAAGCATTAAAGCAATAAGTCTTTGAGATATTGTTTCTAAGCGAGAAAAAGATGTCTTTTTTTTATCTACCTCTTCTATTTTTTCTTCTTTTTTCTCGCTAGAAATTTTTTCTAATTCTTCTAGTAAAGATTCTTCATTCAATCCTGTTTTTTCAGCTAATTGTTTAATCCAGAAGTTCCGCTCGACAGAATTTGATAAATTATTAATCTTAGTAAGAACTAAACGAATATTTTTTTTAAGATGAGAGATTTCTGAATTTGAAATATTTTTTATGTTCGAAATTTTAAAACGATCGAAATAAAAATCTATAATAGGCTGAGATTCTTTTATCAAAATCTTTAATTTTCCAGGAGATTTTAAAACTAATTCAGCAGGATCTTTTACTTCAGTTAATTTTACAATTTTTACATTAAAATCATTACTAATGGCTTGATCAATAGATCTTTCAGTAGCATCTTGACCAGCGCTATCGGCATCAAAACAAAAAACAATTTCATCAGAAAAACGTCTTAAAATTTTTAATTGATCGCTGGTTAGGGAAGTGCCAGAAACAGCAACTACATTTTTAATAGCATCTTGATAGCTCATTAAAAAATCCATATAACCTTCAACCAAAACAACAAAGCCAGCATCTTTTATAAAATTTTTAGCCTTATGCAGTCCATAGATAATACGCGATTTATTATAAATTAAACTATCAGGACTGTTAATGTATTTTGCCGTCTCTTCAATATTTTTTGCCCAAGGAAGAATTCTCCCACCAAAACCAACTATTTTGCCAAATTGATTATAAATAGGAAAAATTATTCTTTCTCGAAAACGATCAATATAAAGACCACTTTTATTTTTAAAAGCTAAACCACTTTTTTCAATATCAGAAACGCTATAACCAAGATTAATTAAATGTCTTGTTAATTCATCAAAGCCGCTCGGCGACAAACCTAATTCAAATTCTTGTATTGTTTCATTTTTTAATCCTCGACTTTTTAAGTAATTTAAAGCTTCAGCTGAATTTAAAAGATTTTTCTTGAAAAAATCTTTAGCCTTTAAAGCAATATCATAAAGAACTCCGAATTGTTTTTGTTCAACTGGACTAATTTTTTTTAAATCTACCCCAGCTTTTTCTGCTAAAATACTTAAGGCTTCATAAAATTCTAAATTTTCATATTCCATTAAAAATTTTATTATATCACCTCCACGATGGCATCCAAAACAGTGCCAAATTTGACGATCAGGCGAAATAATAAAAGAAGGCGTTTTTTCTTTATGAAATGGGCAAAGCGCTTTAAAATTCCTCCCTGCTGGTTTAAGAGGAATATAAGATTTGATAAAATCGACAATGTCGATTTTATCTTTTATTTCTTCGATCGGAGTTGACACTGCTCTTTAATTTTAATCTTTTTTAGCTAAAAAATAAAGAGGCTGCATTAAATTTCTAAACTCTAAATGTTTAAAAAGGTTTTTGGACTTTGAGCTTTAGCTCTGATTTGAAATTTAGATTTTATCATTTGAATTTCTAAAAGTTTAGTTATTGATTAAAATAATTTGAGTAAATAAGCCAATCAGAATAATTGTTGCTAATTTTTATTCAGCTTTAATAAATTTCTTTCTGATGCCAAACCAATAAATTAAAAATCCAGCGATAAGGCCTAAAATTAATCCCCACAAGAAGCGAGCTCCCACATTAATCGCGCTTAATAAATTCGCCATTAATGATACTCCAGCGCTTACAGTCACTGCTAAAAAGTGACTATCTGAATGAAA
>CAYXLL010000018.1:0-8097 GCA_964465875.1 uncultured Candidatus Saccharibacteria bacterium | reverse complement strand
TCCTAAAACAGCAGCTACTGGTTCTTCTATCAAAAAAACTTTATTAGCTCCGGCTGCTATTGCTGCATCTTCTACTGATTTTCTTTCAACTTCAGTTAAATTTGTCGGAATTCCAATAACTATTCGATTGTAATTAAAAAAAGAATTTTTATTAATTTGTTTTAAAAAATAGCGAAGAATTTCTTGAGCCATTTCAAAATCAGAAACAACGCCATTGATCAATGGTTTAATCACATCAATATGAGCCGGGGTTCGACCAATCATTTTTTTAGCTTCTTCACCAATAGCTAAAACTTGGCCGCTTTTATTGTTAATTGCTACTAAAGTTGGCTCATTTAAAATAATGCCCTTTTGACTTAAATAAACCAGCGAATTAGTAGTGCCTAAATCTATACCAATATCTTTTTTAAAACCAAACGAAGCCATAAAAATATAATTAAAATTCAAACAATAAATACTCAATTACTCTAATTAACCTTAATACTTAAATTATTCTAACCAAATCTTAACGTCTAAACAAAATTTAAAATTATAGATTAAAATTTAGAGGTTAAATCATTATTTAGGTTAATTAGAAATTAAAATAATTAGAATAATTTCATTAAATTTGTTCTTTGCTATTTATTCTCTGCTATTTGTTTAATCAATTCTTTCTCTGTAATTAATTTTGAATTATTATTTTTCCTTTCTTTTAACTCAATTTTCTTTACTTTAACTGTTTTTTTACTGACAATAACTCTATAAGGAATACCAATTAAATCGGCATCAACAAATTTTTCTCCCGCACTTATATTTTCGCGATCATCAAATAATACCTCAATTTTTGCATTTTGTAAAATCTGATAAATTTTTATTGCTTCTTTTTTTTGTCTATCAAGTTCTAATAAATGGACTTTAAATGGAGCAACATTTTCTGGCCAAATTATTCCTTTATCGTCAGAAAAAACTTCAGTAATTGTTGCCATAACTCTCGAAAGGCCAATGCCATAACATCCCATTTCTACTAATTTTTCTTCGCCGTTTTTAGTTTTAAATTTTAAATCAAAAGGTTCTGAATATTTTATTCCTAATATAAAAATATTTCCAACTTCGATAGCATTGACTATTTTGACTTTTCCTCCGCATTCATTAGGGCACTTCTCTCCATTTTTCAAATGACAAATTTCTCGATTTTGAGCAAAACCGCATTTAGAACAATAAACAATTTCATCTTCTCCTGTTGACGTTAAAACTTGAAATTCATGAGAATATTTAGAAAATGTTCCACCTGAAGCTTCGACAATTATAGATTTTAGACCTAGACGTTTAAAAATTCTTAAATATACTTGTTTCATCTTTTCATAAAATTTTTCAAGATCAGCTCGTGAACTGTGAAAACTATAAAGATCTTTCATTAAAAATTCTCTACCTCGCAAAAGTCCAGATCTAGCCCTAAGTTCATCTCTAAATTTTGTCTGAATTTGATAAATATAAACCGGTAGATCTTTATAAGAACTAATAAATTTTTTGACAAGAGGAACAATAATTTCTTCATGTGTTGGGCCTAAAGACAATTCTTTTCCTTCTCGACTTTTTAGCTTATAAAGCGCATCAAATGTTTGCCATCGGCCAGTTCTTTCCCATAATTCTTTAGGTTGAAGCACTGGCATTAAAATTTCCTGCCCGCCAATTTTGTTCATTTCTTCTCGGATAATATTTTCGATATTTTTAAGTACTTTAAATCCAAGAGGAAGAAATGAATAGATGCCAGGCATTAATTTTTCTACAAAGCCGGCGCGAATTAAAAGCTTAGCATTTTTTGCTTCCTCGTCTTTAGGAAATTCTTTTTTTGTTTTTGTAAATAATTGAGATTGAAGCATAATTTTAATTCAGATTTCAAAAGACAAAATTCAAATTATAATTTTTATCCTCCAAAGCTTTTCGAAGAAAACTTAGGAGAACAAGAGACTAAAAATTTAAAAGTTAAAGTCAAAAGTTAAAAGTTATTACTTAAGTAATATTACATAACAAAATCTAAAGTAAACCCATTTTAATTATTGTTTAGATTTTGAATTTATTTTTAAGTTCTTAGATACTTTCTGACGGCAATAGCGCTAGCAATAATTCCAACAGCAATTCCAAATAAAATTTGCTGCAATAAAATAACAAAAAAGTGAGAAGTGAAATATTGTCGTAAATTCATTTCAGGAATAAAAACTTTAACATAAGGGCTAGCAAAATATACGATTGGCCAAAGAACAAGCGTTGAAAGAATCGCTGCAATTAAACCATAAATTATTCCTTCAACAATATAAGGACCGCTTGTAAAAAAGTTACTGCTGCCAACAAGTCTCATAATGGCAATTTCGTCCCGCGAAGAATAAATAACTAAACCAATAGCCGTAAAAGTAACGAGTACGGCAAGTAAAGTTAAAAATGCAGTTACGATTAAACCAAAAAGTGTGGTGGTATCAATAATTTTGATTAAACGATCGATCATATTAGCGCTGCGTTCATCATACGATATTTTTTCAATATCATTTTTAAATTCATCACCGCTTAAAAATGAAGCAATCATTTGATATTGTTTTGGGTCATAGGCTTTAATATTAATGGAAGCTAAAAGAGGATTTTCGCCAACTTGTTCAATAGCCTGGCTAATAGTTTCATCATCTTTATGTTGTTCTTTAAAGATCTCTAATGCTTTATCGCGAGAGATATATTCAGTGCTTTTAACTTCAGGTAAGTTTTTAATGATTGATTGGACTTTTAAAATTTCATCTTCAGATGTTTCCTTTTTAAAAAAGACACTAATATCAATTCTATCCTGAATTGAATTAAGAGCAGTTTTAGATAAAACATTAAAAATATTTACTCCACCAAAAACTATTAAAGCTAAAAACATAATAGCGATAGTAATAGTGGAAAGCCAACCATTACGCGTAAATCTCTGAAAACCAAATTTTATAATTCTCGAAAGGTTAGTTAACATTTTAAAAATTAAAAATTAAAAATTGATAATTGAAAATTTACATTAATATATATTTCCCTTTTTCTTCGTCACGAATAATTTTCCCATTTTCTAATAAAATTACTCTTCTTTCTAAATTATTAATAATATCTTTATTATGAGTAGCAAGAATAACGGTTGTTCCCATTTCATTAATTGTCAAAAGCAAACGAATGATTTCTTGACTTGTAATTGGATCTAAATTGCCAGTTGGCTCATCGGCTACTAAAACATCTGGATTATGAATTAAAGCTCTAGCAATTGCAACTCTTTGCATTTCACCACCGGAAAGTTCTTTTGGAAAATTATTCATCTTATCTTTAAGGCCGACGAGTTCTAGAATTTTAGGAACAAATTCTCTAATTTCTTCTTCTGGCCGACCAGCTACTTCTAGAGCAAAAGCAACATTTTCATAAGCATTTTTATTTGGCAATAATTTAAAATCTTGAAAAACCACTCCTACATGACGACGTAAACTCGGCAATTCTTTTGGTTCTAATTTATTAACATCATAAGAGCCAAAAATTATTCTTCCTCTATCGGGTTTTTCTTCTCCAATTAAAAGCTTAATAAGCGTTGATTTACCAGCGCCGGAGCGACCAACTAAAGAAACAAATTCTTTAGGGTTTATTCTAAAAGTAACGTCGTCTAAAGCATATGTTTCATTCCCATTAGCTCTATAAATTTTTGTAATATTTTGAAAAACAATCATATCAATTTCACAAATATATTAATTCGTATATTTAAGGATATCAAAAATATTATAGCACTTTCAAGAAAGAAATCCAATTTTTATTTTATT
Organism: uncultured Candidatus Saccharibacteria bacterium; assembly: GCA_964465875.1. GTDB lineage: Bacteria > Patescibacteriota > Minisyncoccia > UBA6257 > UBA9933 > CAYXLL01. The sequence goes on along the minus strand of CAYXLL010000018.1, from coordinate 4,306 downwards.
TCAATGGCTGATTGACAAATTATTTTTGGTTCGTCATCACGCCACGAAAGTTGCCCTTCAACTACTAAAATATTATTTTCTCTCCAAATAGTAGGATTTTTACTTAAAGCATCTGAAAAAACAATGATTTCAGCCGAAGAATTAAAATCTTCAATCTTGACAAAAAGCATAGGTTGACCATTTTTGCTGACTATTCTTTTAATACTAGAAATCACGCCAGCCACTCTTACTTTATTATTAGTTTTTTTAAAGCCAAAAGATGAAATTGGATTTTTTTTCGCTGTTGCAGTAATTTCTTTTATTGGCATAACTTTATATTGTCTAATTTTATCTATATATTCATCTAAAGGATGGCCAGAAATATAAAGTCCTAGAAGTTGTTTTTCCCAATTTAACTTTTCTTTTTTAGAAATCGGCTCAGCTGATTTTGGTTTTAAAATATTATTACCATTTGAGTAATTAGAACCAAAAAGACTGTTTTGCATCAAAGAATTCTTTTTATTTGTTTGTCTAAAAGAAATAATTTCTTCAATATTAGTTAGAAGTATATTTCGATCAATATCTAATGAATCAAAAACTCCAGCCTTTATTAAACTCTCTAAAGATTTTTTATTTAAATCTTTATGTTCAATTCGAGTAATAAAATCAGAAAAATCTTTGAAAGGACCAAAACGAAGCCGTTGCTCTATGATAGCATTAACTAAATTAAGGCCGACATTTTTAATAGCTAATAAACCAAAACGAATATTTTTTTCTTCTGGAGTAAAATAAACAGAACTTTTATTAATATCTGGCGGTAAAACGTTAATTTTCATTTTTTTTGCTTCGTTCATTAAAAACGCTATTCGTTCAGTATCATTAGCATCGGCGTTTAAAAGTGATGTCATAAATTCAGTTGGGAAATGAGCCTTTAGATAGGCAGTTTGATAACCAATTAAAGCATAGCAAACACTGTGGCTACGATTAAATCCATAGCGAGCGAATGGTTCAAACCATTGCCAAATAGTTTCAGCAGTTTTTAAATCAATATTATTTTTACTCATTCCTTCAATAAATTTTTCTTTTTGAAGATCAAGCAAGGACTTAATTTTTTTGCCGATGGCTTTCCGTAAAGTGTCAGCTTCTGAAAGCGAAAAACCAGCTAAATCTCTAGCAATTTGCATCATTTGTTCTTGATAAATCCCAATGCCATAGGTTTTTTTCAAAATTGGTTCAAGTTTTGGATAAAGATAAGTAACTTTCTCTTTCCCTTGTTTTCTTTTAATATATTGAGGAATAAGCTCCATTGGTCCCGGCCGATAAAGAGCAACCATCGCAATGATATCTTCAAATTCGGTTGGTTGAAGCTCTCTTAAATAATGACGCATGCCGCTACTTTCTAATTGAAAAACTCCAATAGTATCGCCATTGCGAAGCAATTCAAAAGTTTTTTTATCATTTAAAGGAATTTTAGAAATATCAATTTTTTGGCCTGTGGTTTCGAAAATCAAGCGTGTAGTTTCTTCAATAATAGTTAAATTCTTTAATCCTAAAAAATCCATCTTTAAAAGACCTAAATCTTCAATAGAATGCATTTCAAATTGAGTAATTATAATATTTGGATCTTGTGGCGCTCGCTGTAAAGGAACAAGATCAGTTAAAGGTTCTTTAGAAATAACTACTCCGCATGCATGTACAGAAGCATGCCTTGCCACTCCTTCAAGATGAGAAGCTGCATCAATAATCCTTTTGGCGTCAGGATTAGTATTATAAAGATTTTTAACATCAGGTACTTTTTTAACTGCTTCCAATAAATTCATCGTTGGTGGAATTAGTTTCGATAATTGATCACAAAAACTATAAGGAATTCCTAAAACTCGGCCAACATCTCTTATCGCCGCTCGAGCTGCCATTGTTCCAAAGGTAATAATTTGAGCAACGTTATTTTCACCATATTTAGTTTTGACATAGCCTAAAACTTCATCTCGTCTAATGTCTGTAAAATCAATATCAATATCTGGCATTTGAATTCTATCGGGATTTAAAAACCTTTCAAAGATAAGATCATATTTTAATGGATCAACATCAGTAATCCCTAAAATATAAGAGATTAGACTTCCTGCCGCGGACCCTCTGCCTGGACCAACAACTATCCCCTGCTCTTTTGCCCAATTAACAATATCTTGAACTATTAAAAAATAATCAGCAAAACCAGTCTTCTCAATCACTCCTAATTCATATTCTAAACGCTCCTTAATTTGATCATCAATTTTTTCAAAACGCTGAGAAATTCTTTCATTAATAAGTTGTCTTAAATAATTATTAGAAGTTTCGCCGGTTAGCAACGGAAACTCAGGAAGCTTAATCTGACCAAGATCTATAGAAACATTGCATCTTTCAGCGATTTCTATGGTATTTTGAATTGCCTCTGGTAAATCTTTAAAATTTTCTATCATTTCTTCCGGAGAAACCATCCAAAATTCATCTGGAAAAGTTAAACGTTCCTTGTCATCAATTTTATTAGCAGTTTGAACTGCTAATAAAATATCTTGATACTTTGCATCTTCTTTTTTGAGATAATGAATATCTTGCGTCGCTACCAAAGGGATAGAAAGTTCACGAGCAATTCTAATCAAACCATCGTTAATTCTCTCGATGTTTTCAATCTGAGGATGATGTCCTATTTCTAAGAAAAAATTTTCTTTTCCGAAAATATTTTGATAATCGCGAGCAACGTCTTTTGCTTGATCTATTTTATTATTTAAAATTAATTGAGGGATTTCTCCTTGAAGACAGCCAGATAAACAAATTATTCCTTCATGATACTGTTTTAAAATTTCTTTATCGGCTCGAGGTTTATAATAAAATCCTTCAAGGTTTGCTTTAGTAACAATTTTTATTAAATTTTTCCAGCCGGTGTTATTTTCGCAAAGAAGAGTCAGATGAAAGTATTTATCGCCATTTTGATTATTTTTTTCAAAACGACTTTCAGGAGCAACATACATTTCTACTCCTAAAATTGGTTTAATTTCGGCCTTCTTGGCAGCTTTATAAAATTCAATTGCGCCATATAAATTTCCGTGGTCAGTTAAAGCCAGAGCACCCATATTCAATTCTTTAGCATAGTCGACTAATTCATTAATTTTTGCTAAACCATCAAGAAGAGAATAATGAGAATGAGTATGTAGGTGGACGAATTTTGACATAATTAATTAAATTGAAATTTATAGAAATTATAACTCAAAGTGAATTTAAAAACAAAATGGGTTAAAATATCTTTATGGTTTTAAAAAATAAAAAATTAAAAATAAAAAATAAAAAGCCTTATCTAAATAAAAAGCCTTATCTTTTAGATAAAAACTCAAAACTAAAAGCTTCTTACATTATAGGCATAGATGAAGTCGGAAGAGGACCTTTGGCAGGGCCAGTAGTAGTGGCAGCCGTAGCGCTTCCACAAAATTTTCAATCTTCAATTCTTAATTTTCAGAAAATTTCTAAAATTAAATTACGAGATTCTAAAAAATTATCTCCTTCTCAACGCGAAAAATGGTTTAATTGGATTAAGCAAAATAAAATTCCTTATACTCTAGCTTTAGTCTCTCCAAGAGTGATTGATAAAATTAATATTTCCAATGCCGCAAATCTAGCCGCAGAAAAAGCCTTTATAAAATTAATTGCAAAATTGAAAAATTGCAAAATTGAAAAATTAAATATTTTTCTTGATGGTAGTTTATATCTAAAAACTAAAAATTCTAAATTAAAAACTAAAACTGTTATTCGAGGCGATGAAAAAATAAAAGCTATTTCTCTTGCTTCTATTGTAGCTAAAGTTAAGCACGATCAACTAATGACGAAACTTCATAAAAAATATCCTCAATATGAATTTAATAAAAATAAAGGATATGGCACGAAAAAACACTTTTTAGCTATTAAAAAATATGGGCTTTCTAAAATTCATCGTTCAAGTTTTTGTCATTTAAAATAAATCTAGTGTAATATATAAATATCACACTTGATTTTAGGCTGTTTTGAAGCTATTATTCTAATATGTCTACTAAACAACAAAAAAACAATCTTGAAATTACTCGTCACTCTTTAGCCCATATTTTAGCAATGGCAGTACTAGATTTTTATCCTAATGTAAAATTAGGCATAGGGCCGGCGATTGAAAATGGATTCTATTATGATTTCGATTTCCAATTCACAAACAAACATAGATCAAATGCAAGCCAATGCAAAAACAAAAAAAATCCACATGAGTCCGTATCTAACCAATGTAATTCCGTACTAAACGAAAATGACCTACCGAAAATTGAGAAACGAATGA
>CAYXLL010000017.1:0-8616 GCA_964465875.1 uncultured Candidatus Saccharibacteria bacterium | reverse complement strand
AGTCGCGACCACTATGTTTTGAATGGTTGCTTAAATCCCAATCGCCTCGATGATGGATACCTTCAATTTCTTGCCAACCAAACGGAAAATGATATTCAATATCAAATCCTTTTCTAGCATAATGAGCTAATTCTTCTTTACTATGTTCATGAAATCTCAAATTTTCTTTTTTCATCCCTAAATTTAAATACCATCTCATTCGCTCTTCTTTCCAAAAATCAAACCATTTATCAGCTTCGCTGGGGTGGACAAAAAATTGCATTTCCATTTGTTCAAATTCTCTCATTCGATAAATAAAATTTTTTGGCGTAATTTCATTTCTAAATGCTTTTCCAATTTGCGCAATACCAAAAGGAATTTTTAATCTCATTGACCTTTGCACCCAATTAAAATTCATATAAATTCCTTGACAAGTCTCTGCTCGCAAATAAGCAATTGAAGCGCTATCTTCAACTGGCCCAATAAAAGTTTTCATCATTAAATTAAATTTTTTAGGTGCTGTTAATTTTCCGTTACAATCCGGACATACCATTTGCCCTTCGCTATTTATTATTTGCTTGTTTTCTACTTTTAGATCATTTTTTTTGAAGCGATGGTGACAATTTTTACATTCCACTAATTCATCAGCAAAACCAGCAGTTAAGTGTCCCGAAGCTTCCCAGACTTTCGGAGACATTAAAATTGCTGCATCCAAACCAACAATATTATCATGAAATTTTGTCATTTCATCCCACCACGTTTTTTTAATATTGTTTTTTAATTCAACTCCTAAGGGCCCATAATCATAGCAGCTCGAAAAACCGCCATACGGCTCTGAAGATAAATTAATAAATCCTCTATTTTTAGTGAGATTAACAATTTTTTCCATTAAATTGTCTTCCATAATCTTACAAATAAATATTTATTATGTTAAAATATTTTTATGATTAATAAAATAAAAGTTTTCTTAAAATCTCCTACTTTTTATCTTTTATTAATTTTAATTATAGCCTCTTTTCTACGACTTTACAATCTTTTTAATGTTCCGCCAGGCCTCTATCCCGATGAGGCAATGAACGGCAACAATGCCCTAGAAGCTCTTTCTACTCACCATTTTAAAGTTTTTTATCCAGAAAATAATGGCCGTGAAGGATTATTTATGAATATTCAAGCATTTTTCCTCTGGCTATTTAAAACTACTGAACCATGGATATTGCGTCTGCCAAGCGCTTTATTTGGAATATTAACTGTTTTAGGAGTTTATTTCTTTACAAAAGAATTGTTTTCTTGTAAAAATACGAAAAAATACGAAAGTACGAAATATAAAATAGCGCTTCTCTCGTCTTTTTTTGTCGCCACAAATTTTTGGCATATAAATTTTTCACGCATTGGATTTCGTGCTATTATGTCGCCATTCTTTTTGGTCTGGGGGTTATATTTTTTACTAAAATCGTTTCATTCTCTAAACCTTAAACCCTATACCCTATTTGCTATTCTGGCCGGAATTTTTTACGGCTTAGGCTTTCATTCTTATATCGCTTACCGTACTACACCATTATTAATCTTAATTATTTTAATTTATTTTTTCATTCGCTCGAAAAAAGAAGGTTGGCAAAAAAAATTTCTAATTTCTAGTTTCTGTTTTATATTTTTTACTATCATTGCTTTTCTTCCTCTTGGAATTTATTTTCTAAAAAATCCTGCTGATTTTTTTGGTAGAACAAGTCAAATTTCAATTTTTAATTCTTCAAATCCACTAAAACAATTAGCTATCAATACAATAAAAACATTTGGAATGTTTAATTTTGTCGGCGATTCTAATTGGAGACATAATATTAGTGGTAAGCCAGAACTTTTTTGGCCAGTAGGAATACTGTTTATAATTGGAATAATAATTGGAATATATTCAATTTTTAAAAATCCAAAAGACAAAACTCAAACAACAAATCAAACTCAAAACTTAAGTGCCAAAAATTCTTTCATTTCAAATTTTGAATCAGATATAAGATTTAGCTTTTTGATTTTATTTTCTTGGTTAATTGTAGCTGCCTTGCCAGTAGTAATTTCTAATGAAGGAATACCGCACGCTCTCAGATCTATTTTAATGATTCCGCCAGTTTTTATTTTTGCTGGCGTTGGCGGTATGTGGCTTTACGAAATGATACTTACGAAAATACGAAACTACACAACAATGCGCAATGCTTTGATTATTTTATTTTTTATCATTTTAATTTTTGAAGCTTATACCAGTTATTTTATTGTCTGGGCTAAAAATCCAGAAGTAGCTGGCGCTTTTAATGCAGACTGGGTAAGAATTGGCAGAGAATTAAAAGCAACTTGTGGCGTAGGATGCGATAAATTACCCAAATATGTTATTGTTAGAGCCGGCGGCGTTGATGTTCGTGGTATTCCAATGCCAGCTCAAACCGTTATGTTTATAACTGATACTTTTACTCCCGAAAAACAAAACGCTAAAAATCTTCATTATGTTTTGCCTGATCAAATTTCTCAAATTCCAGAAAACGCTTTAGTAGTAGAAATAAAATAAAAGCCAGTAGTTTATAAAACTACTGGCTTGAAAAATTTAACTTTCTGAAGCTTTAGGGAAAGATTGAGCATTTTTCATTTGACAAGGAATTTCTTTATAAGAAATATTTTTATCCTTGTCAATTTCTACCCATAAAATTATTGTCCTACAACTTGCTATGCTGGGATTATCAAAGATAAAATTTCCTAAGCTGTAGGCAATTACCTTTCCTTTATGTATCTCAACGGGCTGTAATCGATGCGGGTGATGGCCAATAATTAAATCAGTGCCAGCGTCAATTAATTTCTTAGCCATTTCTTTTTAATCTTTAATTGGTTCAAAAGCGCCTTCTATTCCCCAATGAAGTGATACAATTAAAATTTCAATTTTTTTCTTTGCTTCTATAATCTCACTAAAAATATTTTTATCAAATTTCGCAATCCCTGGTTTATTTTTTCCTGCTACTTGATTTCCAATTTCAGTGTAAGCGAGAAAACCGACTTTAAAACCTTTTGCTTCAATAACTTTTAACTCGTGTGCTTCTTCATAAATTTCCCCTCCGCCAACATAAACTATACCAAGTTTTGATAATGTTTCAATTATCTCTATCAATCCCTTTTCGCCACCATTCATTGAATGATTGTTAGCTACGCTAACAACATCGATTCCGCCTTTTACCAATGATAATCCATATTTTGGCGGGGTTTTAAAACAAAACCATTAATTAGAACCTTGCTGGACATTTCTAGTGATGATATCGCCAGTCAAAGCACACTCTAAACTACCAAAAGCAATATCAACCTTTGATAAAATAAGTGCAACTTTTTCAAATGGATAATTAAAATTTTCAGTTTTTTCCATGATTTTGCCAGCTTGACCAGCTAAAAGAATATCTCCGACAAAAGCCATTTTCAAAGATTCTACTTAGCCTATCAAAGCAAAAGCAAAAACAGATAAAAATGCCGAAATGAAAATTTTTTTTATTTTCATTTTTTCCTCCTTTTTCTATTTCTATCAATATTTAATTTTCAAATTTCAAAATTAATTTTATTAAAAAACCACAAATATCTAATTTAGTCAAATTAGAATTGTTTTAATAAAAACCTAAAATTTTAATTAAAATCTTAAAACAAAAAGGGCGTTGTTATATTAATCAACGCCCTTTGAAAACCATCGCGAAATTTTTTTAACCAGCTCTCCTAAATTTCCAAGAGAGCTTAAAAAAATAATATTTTTTTCTACTCTTAATTTTTTATTCGTCGGCACTACGACGAACAAGGGTTTAACAATTGCATTTTTACTGATAATTTCCGCTATCTCACTAATTTCTTCTATACTTACACCAATTCTCCTCAAAGAGAAAACATTAATTATAAAGCAATCTATCTTGTTTAATTTTCCCTCAAGACCATCGACGATAAAGTGACCACAACTCGTCCAATTAATTTTAACACCTTCTTCTTCTAAACGACTTGAAAGTTCACCTAGCTCACTGCGATCTAATTTTCTATCATCTACAAATAAAAATTTCTTGTCGATTAAGCTATTTTCAAATCTATCTTTATCCATCTTTTCCTCCTTTAAGTCGCTCCATTGTTAATTTTAACCTCAATGTTTATTTGTTAAATTGCAAAAAAATCCCTCTCCCGCTGGCGAATAAGTTTGTGCCAGTTGCTATAGATAGCCACTCGATTTGAACGGCTATCTACTCGCAAACCGCGAAGTAGTTGCGGTGGGAGAGGGTCAAATATTATATAAATATAATTATAGCAAATAATAGCAGTCTTGTCAACTAAGTTCTCTCTTTAGGTCATTAAGCATTTCTTTTACTTCTGGCTGACTTAACTTTTCAAAACGTTGAATTACTTGATCTACTTTCTGTTGAGTAATTTCTTCATTTTCACGAAATTCAGCAACAGTATTGTTATAATACAATAATTCTATCTTGTGCGCCCAGTCAAAATAATTAAAAAGATAACCACGAGGCAAAACAATTTTGTTCAATCTTCTTTTTACGTCTTCCATTTTTTTTCACCTCCTTTTAAAGAACGATTTATTATATTAAATCATATATTAACCTAAAAAGTGAAAAATGTAAACTATTTTATGGAGCATGTTTTATTACAACTACGTCGCCATCTTCAACGATATAATCTTTCCCCTCAATTCTAATTAATCCTTTTTGACGTGCTTCATTCCATCCACCTGCTTCCAACAATGTTTGCCAATTTATTACTTCTGCTCTGATAAACTTTTTTTCAAAATCTGTATGAATAACGCCGGCAGCCTGCACCATTTTAGTTCCTCTTTTTATTGTCCAAGCTCGAGTTTCATCTTCGCCAGTTGTCAAAAAACTTATTAAATCCAAAACCTCATAAGCCTTTTTTATTAAATTTTTTATTCCTTCTTCGTTTTTCTCGTCTTCTAAATCAATAATCAAATAGTCTGCGCCTAAAGATTTAATTTTATTTTTTAATTCTTCAGAAACATCGTGAGGCTTGCCGTTTAAAAGATAAATTTGCTTTTTTGCAGTTAATAAATTCAGTTCTTTTATAAAAGCGAGTTCTTCTAGGTTTAGATTATAACGAGTTAAAATTTCTATTGCTAATTGATTTTTTTCTAAACCTTCTTTTATTAATCTAAGAATATCTAATTCTTTTTGTTTATTTTTATCTCCAGTCCTTGCCTCGCCTTCTAATTTGTTTAATCGCCTCTCCATTGTTTCTAAGTCTTTCAAAATTAATTCGGTATTAATTATGTCTATATCTCTTATTGGGTCCACCTTTTGTTCTACATGAATAACTTCTGGGGAAGAAAAACATCTGACAACCTCAACAATTGCATTAACTTCTCTAATGTGCGATAAAAATTGATTACCAAGACCTTCGCCTTTATAAGCACCTTTCACTAACCCAGCAATATCATAAAACTCTACAATTGCTGGCACAATTTTTTTAGAATTACTTAATTTTGCTAATTTTTCTAAGCGTTCATCAGGCACCATAACTACGCCTATATTTGGATCAATGGTGGCAAAAGGATAATTCGCGATATTAACTTCTTGCTTTGTTAAGGTCTTAAATAACGTTGATTTTCCTACGTTAGGCAATCCAACAATACCAATAGATAGCTTCATATATAGATTTCCTACAAATTTACGAATGTGTACTAATATACAAATATGAATTCTTAACAATTTGTATATTTGTAAATATTAGTATATTTGTATTTGTAAGATTAATAAGTTTAGAGAAAACCCTTTATTTCTTTTATTTCTCTTAAAATTTCTTCTGGCAATGGTTCCCCTTTTTTAGTTATACCGGGATAACGCCAAGCAGAAATAATTTTTCGACGATTTTTTTCATCTTGAATCATTACCCAAATTTCATAAGGATGTTTTTTTGAGCCACCTCTTTGCATCATTGCAATAGTATTAGGCGCAATTCCTTTTTCTATTCGACGTGGAAAATTTAAAACTCTTTTAACTCGATTTTCAGAAAGTTTATAAAACTGCATTTTCTCTTTACTATGATTAGTCCAAAATAAAGTTTTTGGCTTCTTCAATAATTTCATAAGATGTTATATAATTTTAACAACTTACTTAAAAAATTTCTAATCTTATGAATAAAGTTAAAAAAGCTATATTTTTGGTAGCCGGTATGGGAACAAGATTTTTGCCAGCCACTAAAGCTCAACCTAAAGAAATGTTGCCTATTGTGGATAAACCAGTAGTACAATTTTTAGTCGAAGAAGCAGTAGCTTCTGGTATAAAAGAAATTATTTTTGTCACTGGTCGAGGAAAAAGAGCAATTGAAGACCATTTTGATTACGCCACTGAACTAGAACAAGTTTTAAATAGATCTGGGAAAAAAGAATTAATTAAAACAATCCGCGAAATTTCTGATATGGCAAAATTTAGTTATGTAAGACAAAAAGAACCAAAAGGCACTGGAGATGCTCTTTTATGTGCAAGTCATCTAATAGGTAATGAACCAATAGCTGTATTTTTTGGTGATGATTTAATTTCTTCAAAAACCCCCTGCCTAACGCAAATGATAAAAGTTTTTGAAAAATATCAAGATCCAATCATCGCTCTTGAGACGGTCCCTCGAAAAGAAATTTCAAAATATGGTGTTGTAAAAACTTTAAAAATAGAACAAAATATTTTTGAAATCAAAGAAATTATTGAAAAACCTTCAATTGAAAAAGCCCCCTCTAATTTAGCGGCCGTTGGCAGATTTATTCTTGTTCCAGAAATATTAGAAGAAATTAAAAACTTGAAACCTGTTAATAAAGAAATTAATCTAATGGTAGCTTTAAATAATTTTCTTAAAAAAAGATCAATTTATGGATATCAATTTATTGGTAAACGTTTTGATTGTGGTTCAAAAATTGGTTTTTTAAAAGCCACTGTTTATTATGCACTTAATCATCCTGAAACTAAAAAAGATTTTAAAAAATATTTAAATCAAATTAATTTAAAGAATAATTAAATTACTATGTCAAAAACTTTTCAATGGTCATTAGTTGGTTTAATTGTAATATTGGCTTTTTCGTTGATGATAAAAGTTTCGCTTCAAGAATCAGCCACAATGGATGAACTTGCCCATATTCCAGCAGGTTATTCATATGTAAAATTTCTTGATTATCGCTTGAATCCTGAACATCCACCGCTGGTAAAAGCTTTAGCAGCTTTTCCTTTATTGTTCCAAAATTTAAATTTTCCTCTTCAAAGTTCCGCCTGGAAAAATGATGTTAATGGTCAATGGCAGATTGGTGCTGAATTTCTCTATCAATCAGGAAATAATGCTGATCAAATTATTAAATGGTCGAGATTTGGCCCAATAATTCTTACCCTTATTCTTATTATCTTTATCTATATTTGGGCAAGTGAATTAGTTGGTGGTTGGTGGGCTCTTCTTCCAACTTTCCTTTTCGCCCTATCTCCCAATGTTTTAGCTCATGGTCATTATGTCACTACTGATATTGGCGCTGCCCTAGGGTTTTTTCTCGCTATTTATTATTTTGTTAAATGTTTGTTAACGCCAAAAAACAAATATGTAGTCATTAGCGGTTTAACCCTTGGAATTGCTCTATTAATGAAATTTTCTACTTTTCTTTTAGCTCCTTTATTTATTTTTCTTTTAATTGTTTTTTTAATTTGGAAAACAAAAAATGAGCCAGAAAAAGGCGCTGTATTAAAATATCTTCTTAAAACAGTTCTTATTTTTATTATTGGCTTTGCTTTAGTCTATATAATTTATTTTATTTTTACTTTTAATTATCCTATTCAAAAACAAATAAGTGATACTAGTACTATTTTGCAATCTTTTGCCGGAGGCCCAGATCCAGAATTAGAAACTTGTCATCTTTCTGCAAAAATTCCTCTTGATCGTCGATTGCGCTGTATTGCCGAAACAAATATTTTAATGACGAAAAACAAAATTCTTCGTCCTTTTGCCCAATATTTATTAGGATTATTGATGGTTATGCAGCGATCAACTGGTGGTAATACTAGCTACTTTTTAGGAGAAGTTTCGGCTAGCGGTTGGTGGTATTATTTTCCAACAGTTTTTGTCTTAAAAGAACCCATTCCTTCTCTCATTATAATCGCCCTAGCTTTAATAATTGCTATTCTTAATATTCTAAAAGCTAAAAGCTATAAGCTAAAAGCTATAAATAATTATTTAGGAACTGATTTTTCTTCTTTTGCGATGATCTGTTTTGTAATTCTCTATTGGATTTATTCTATAAAAAGCCCATTGAATATTGGTATTCGTCATATTCTTCCTACTCTACCTTTTATTTATATTCTTTCAACTGAAGTTATTAAAAATTGGTGTTCAAATCAAAAAATAAACAGAGGAAATATTTTAAAAACAATTTTTAGTGGCCTTAAAAAAATAATAATTAGTTCAGGAAAAACAATTATTCTGACAGGTTTAATCATCTGGTTTGTTATTGAAACATTTACTGCTTATCCTTACTTTCTTTCTTATTTTAATGAATTTGGTGGCGGCGTATGGAATGGATATAAATATGTAACTGATTCAAATTATGACTGGGGACAAGACCTTAAAAGACTTGCAAAATTGGTAGAAGAAAGAAAT
>CAYXLL010000016.1:0-8618 GCA_964465875.1 uncultured Candidatus Saccharibacteria bacterium | reverse complement strand
TTAGCATAGGAATTATAGTTATTATCGGCGCTTCAATTACTGCTGCTCTTTCAACAGTGATGAGAACAAATTTAAATGCTAAAAATACTCAGATCGCTGATTTCTTATTGAAAAGAGTATTAGATGAAGTAGAAAGCGTGGCTGAATCAGATTGGTCAAAAATTTATAATCTTTCTCCCAAAGGAACAGATTCTCAATTTTATACCACCACTTCTGGCACTGCTTTAACTGTTTTAACCGGCGCTACGACAACCGCTGTTGAAGGTAAAAACTTTACTTATTGGTTTTCTGTAGAAAATGTAAATCGAACAAAATGTGGATTAGGAGAAATTACAAATTTAGCAACTACGACTTGTCCAACTACTGAAGGCGCTGGCGAAAATGAAATCTATGAAGATCCTTCAACTCAAAAAATCACCGCCTATGTCAGTTGGCAACAATTAGGGCCTAGTCAAATTTCCGCTGTTCAATATATCAGCCGCAAAAAAAATTTAAGTTTTATTCAAACTGACTGGTCTGGCGGCCCTAATCAAGAAATTTTCGCTACTACAACTAATAGCGCTATTATTAATAATAAATTTTCTTCTTCAACTAATATTGATTACAGCGATGCTGGCTCAATTAAACTAGCTACTACTACGAGTCAAGGCGTTTTAATTTCTTCGACTTACGACACTTTTTCAACTTCAACTGCTTTTAATACAGTGATGTGGCAAGGGCTTAAGCCAAGTGGCACTAATGTTAGATTTCAAATCGCTGTAAGTAATTCAATTAATGGGCCTTGGAACTATTATGGACCAGATGGTTCAAGCGCTAGTTATTATGCTCCTCTTACTTATAATACTCCGTCGAATATAAATCTACGCTTTACAAAAAATTATCGATATCTTCGCTACAAAATTTTTCTTAGTCCAGACTCTAGCTATTCAACTAGTTCAGTAGTTTATGATATAATAATTAACTGGAGTCCATAATTTTCAAAATTGTTGATAAAAATTAGTCGAGTAAATTTTATAAAAATATAATATGAGTAAATTTAATAAAATTCTTTTGATTTTAGTGATTGTCCTTTTGATTATTTTAGTTGGTATTTTGTTGTGGCAAAAATTTGGCGTTAATAAATCTTATTATGCTGTTTATTTAGACACCGGCGATCTTTATTTTGGCACTTTACATCGATTTCCTCATCTGTATCTTTCTGATGTATTTCTTTTGCAAAGAAATATGAACGATACGAATAATCCTTATATTTTAATTAGTTTTAAGCAGGTTTTTTGGGGCCCAGAAGACAATTTGCGGCTTTCGGAAAAAAATATTGTTTGGATAACAAAATTATCTAAAGATAGTCAAGTGGTGAAGTATATTGAAAATCAAGGAACACTTTTATCTCCAAGTGCTTCGCCAACTAATCAACCATCTAGCCAATCTCCGACAACGATGCCACCATTGCCTTCAATAGAAAATTCTACTTCTACTGAAAATTCTTCTACGTCGCCTACCACTGAAAACTTACCACAATAAAAGATCACCGAAAATTCTACGCAAAAGTTAATGTTTTTAAAAATATTTCAAAAAAAGATTTCTGGTGTTGCCTTTCTCCCGGTGATTCTTTTGGTTGGTGGGTTATCTGTTGTTATCATTGCGGCGATTGTTTTAGTAAGCGTAGAAACTAATAGTAGTCAAGCAAGAACAAAATGGGCGACAGAAGCATTTACACTTAGTCAATCAGGGATTGATGACGGCATAACAAAAATTATAAGAGATAAAAATTGTCCGGATGCTAATTGTCCGGATTCTTATACATTTTCAGGCGGCAACGGCATTGTCGTTGTAACTATAGAAAAAGATACGCCGACATCCGGCAAATATACTATTACTTCTTGCGCAAAGGTAAGGACAGTTCAAAAACAAATGCAGGCAGTTGTTAGCGTAGATCCTACTACGGGTCAAGTTGAAACAGAATTAGTTAGTGAAAGTTCTGCTACTATCTGCGTTAGTGAAGCAAGCGGTCCTTGTGCTGGCATTTCTCCTGGCACCAGCGGCACCTTAAATAACCAAACTGTTTACTGTGATAAACATAACCATCTATGGACGCCAACTGCTAATATTGGAGGTTCAGCAACAATCTATGCTTGGGGGCCCAAACAGGATGAACCTGATAATTCCTGCATTGGTAAAGGCGTATCTTATTCTGCCTGTAATTATTGTGATAACTTAACCTATGCCGGCTTTGATGACTGGCAGTTGCCTTCTTGTGCCAGTAAAGCTCCAAACTCCAATTGTATTCTCTATCAGTTTGGCATAGATGCTTGTGGCGGTTATCTATGTACTCCAAGCTGGGATATGAACGCTCGAGCCAGCGACTATTGGTCGTCCACGGAGTACACTAGTTACAGCGCCTGTTGCGTGGGTTTCAACTATGGCAACGTGGGTAGCGATGATAAGGGCGGCAGCTACTACGTTCGTTGCGTTCGCGGGCAATAAAAATATATTCCTTTGATTGATCTTTTTACAAATCAATTTCTTAAAATCTAAAACTCAGCCTAGAATATTGTAAAATTAGAAATTCCACGTATCTATTATTGCTTCACTGTTACGCTATAGCATAACAGTGGTCTTATCATCTTTAATCGTGTTATTATGATTAATCATAACACCTTAATATATCTTAAACTACAAGTAGGTGTTATGTTGTAGCACAACACTTAAAAAACAGAAAGAAGAAATTTTTAAATTATTTTATTAACCCAAGAAAATTGACTTCCTTATTTTATAACAAACCTAAGACGATCGTCATAAATTTGTTATATTTTAGATTTATTAAATATTTAATTATTGATTAGAATAATCTGAATAGTTAAGTTAATTAAAATAATTTTTAAGGTTGCCTTTCGCTATTTATTTTTTAGATTTTAAATCTTGTTTAAGATTTAGAAATTTTGCATGATTAAGCTTGACAAAATATTAAATTATGATCATCGCTATTGACTTTTTTGATAGGATTTTCGAAAATTAAAGTGGCCTTGTCTATAGATTTTCGGATCAAGTTGGATTTTATGGGAAAACAATAGCATCTTGATCCCTTGTGGATTAAGATTGAGTTTACCCACCTGCTTTTTAGCCGGAAAATCCGCTAGACAAGGCCATTTTAGAAATTTTCAATTTGCCCGTCAAAATTTTTCTGCGAAAAATTTAAAGAGGCAAACAATTTTTCATTTTCAAATGTATAAAGTTAATAAAAAAAAATGTGTTGGTTGCGGATCGTGTCTTGGCATTTGTCCTGGTGCGACTAAAATAGAAAAAGATGGAAAAGCTAAGATTGTTGATCAAAAAAAACTTAAAAAATGCGGCGGCGAAAAAGTTTGCCCCTATCAAGCAATAGAAGAAATAAAAGGTCGCTCTTAATTTTTTAAAATTTTCTATGGCAATTAATTTGGAAAATAAAAATTCAATCGAACCTTATAAAGATTTAAAAGGTAAAATAGCTATTGTAACTGGCGCAAGAAGAGGGATGGGTAGATCGCATGCTCTTAATTTAGCGCAGGCTGGAGCAAAAGTAGTTGTTTCGGATATTTCTCAGGAAGATTGTGAAAAAGTTGTAGAAGAAATAAAAAATATTGGCGGCGAGGCGATTGCTGTTAAATGCGATGTTTCTAAAAAAGAAGAAATTGAAGAAATGGTAAAAAAAGTAATTGAACAATTTGGCAGAGTAGATATTTTAGTAAATAATGCCGGAATTTGTCAGTTTAAACCATTTTTAGAATTAACCGAAGAAGATTGGGATAGAACTATAGATATTAATCTTAAGGGATATTTTCTTTGCGCTCAAACCGTTGCTAAAGAAATGATAAAGCAAAAATCTGGCGCTATTGTGAATATTGCTTCAGTGGCAATGGGACAAGTAGGAATTGGTCTTTTAAATCTTACTCATTATTGCGCTTCAAAAGGAGGAGTGGCAGCAATGACCGAAGCTTTGGCAATAGAATTAGCTCCTTATAATATTCGAGTGAATGCTGTTGCACCAGGGATGATTGAAACGCCAATGATTGACCCAATTAAGCAAAATCCAGAATCAATTAAAGAAATGCTTGAAGAAGTTCCGATGAAGAGAGTTGGTAAGCCAGAAGAAGTGTCTAATTTAGTTTTGTTTTTAGCGTCCGATGAATCTTCTTATATGACTGGCTCTACAGTGGTAATTGATGGTGGTTGGCTGGCAAGTTAAATTTAGTTTATTACACCATTTCCTAAACAAATTTCTTTTTTATAGAAAACAGCAAATTGGCCGGGTGTTGGAGAAAAAACCGGCTTTTTAAAAATAATTTTTAATTTATTTCCCTGAGGAATAATTTTTGCTGGCGTTGATTCCTGCTGATAACGAGTTTTTACCAATGCATTTATCGGTTTTTTAAGTTTTTCATTAGAAATAAGATGAGAAGGATAAACTATTATTTCCTTTTTAAATAAATTTTTTTTATTTTTCGTTACATAAACAATATTTTTTTTCTTATCAAAGCCAAAAACGAAATATGGCCCATTTGGCAGTTTTATCCCTTTTCTCTGGCCAATAGTAAAAAAATGTCTTCCTTCGTGAGTTCCTAAAATGTTTCCATTTTCATCTATAATTTTTCCTTTTTTAGCCCCAACTTGTTCTTTTAAAAATTTAGTTAATAATTTACCTGAAACGAAACAAAAGTCTTGACTTTGCTTTATTCTTTTAAAAAAATTTAGACCTTCTTTTTTAGTAATTTTGTAGGCTTCATCTTTTGTTAAATTTCCAAGCGGCAAAATAATTTTTGATAAATCTTTTTGAGAAAGGCCAGAAAGCATATAGCTTTGATCTTTTTTCTTGTCCTTAGCTGTTAAAAGTTCATATTTTGGTTTTTGATTTTTTATCTTTGGATTTTGTTGACGCAATCTAGCGTAATGGCCGGTAGCAACGTAATTTGCTTTGAATTTTTTAGCAATTTCAAAAAGTTTTTTAAATTTAAAATCTCGATTACAAACAACGCAAGGATTTGGCGTTCTATTGTTTTTTAACTCAGTAATAAAATAATTGACAACTTTTTTGTCAAAATCTTTTTCGGCATCAATTACAAAATAGGGGATTTTAAATTTTCGGCAAATTTTTTGAGCAATTTCGATTGACTGAGAATGAGAATTAGCATTTTCTTTTTTATTTTTTCCCCACCGAGGCAATTTTAAAGTAACGCCGATTGGATTAAATCCTTGCTTTTTAAGCAAAATTAAAGCAGCAGCTGAATCAACTCCGCCTGACAGCCCGACGATTATTTTTTGTTTTTTTGTTTTGATAGTCATTAATTGCTTCTTTTAAGGCATCGAGTGCTAAAAATGAACAATGAATTTTAATTGGCGGCACCTTACCTAATTTTTTAATTAAATCTTCTTGAGTTATTTTTTCAACTTCTTTTATCGGCTTACCAATAATTAGTTCTGTTAGGAGACTGCTGTTAGCAATTGCCACAACACAACCAAGAGTTTGAAATTTAGCATCAGCAATAATTTCTTCACCTTTTTTATTCTTTCCAACTTTTATATAAAGCCACAAGACGTCTCCGCAAACTGGGTTTCCGACTTTTCCGACGCCATCATATTTTTTCATTACTCCAACATTTTTTGGATGGCTGAAATAATTCATTATTTGTTTTGAATAAATATTTTTTTGCTTCATTTTTTCCAAAACGGTGAAATTTTTCTTAATTCGCCAACGGCTTTTTGAAGAGATTTTATTAAGTATTTTATATCTTTTTTGCGAGTAAACTTTCCAATTGTAATTCTAATAGCGCTGTGAGATTGCTCTGCTCTAAGGCCACAATTTATTAAAACATGAGACGGCTCTAAATTCAAAGAGGCGCAGGCAGAAGCAGTAGAAATAGCAATTCCTAGCTCGTTTAGTTTCATAGACAGCGCTTCTCCTTCGATGCCGTCAAAACGCACATTAATATTATTAGGCAGGCGATTTTTAGAATGACCATTGAGATGGCTAGACGGAATAGTTGTTAAAATTTCTTTTATTAATTTATCTCGCAATTTAATCTGTCTAGTAATTTCTTTTTCCATCTCGTTTTGACAGATCTCTGCGGCTTTAGCAAAGCCAACAATTGCCGGAATATTTACTGTTGACGATCGAACACCAAATTCATGTTCGCCACCATGAAGAATTGGTTCAATTTTTGTTCCTTCTTTTATGTAAAGTAAAGCGGCTCCTTTTGGCCCATAAATTTTATGAGAAGAAGCAGTTAATAAGTCAATATTCATTTTTTTTACATCGATTGGAATTTTGCCAAAAGATTGAGCAGCATCAGTATGAAAATATATTTTATCTTTTAGTTTAGAGTTTTTGGCTTTTAGAAATTTTCCAATTTTTTGAATTGGCTCAATGGTGCCGATTTCATTATTAGCATGCATTATAGAAACTAAAATTGTATCTTTTTTGATTGTTTTTTGAAGCTTATTTAGATTTATTTCGCCGTATGTATCAACGGGAATTTGAGTTATTTTAAATCCTTGTCCTTGAAGCCATTTTGTTGTTTCGATAATAGAAGGATGTTCAATTGAAGAAATAATAATATGTTTTCCTCTTTTTTTATTGGCAAAAGCAATACCTTTTAACGCTAAATTATTGCTTTCTGTGGCTGAGCTGGTAAAAATTATTTCATTTGGTTTAGCGTTTAAAGTTTTGGCAATTATTTTTCTACTTTGATCTAGTGCTTTTTTGGCTTCATGGCCGAAACTATGTAAAGATGACGAATTGCCAAATTTTTCAGAAAAATAAGGCAGCATGGCTTTAAGTGCTTTTTTATCAACAGGAGTTGTTGAGGCGTAATCAAAATATAAATTTTTAGAGAGTTTTTTCATTTTGGTCGGGCTAGGCGGAATTGAACCGCCGCTATACCCACCCCAAGGGTACGTACTACCGTTATACTATAGCCCGCTTCCCTTGTTTATTATTAAAATATTAAAATAAATAAGGAATTTTAAATCAAAGATTTTAATTTCTAAAGAGTGGTTTGAAATTGAAGAATTGTTTTAGTTTTTTGAAATTTTTATCTATGACTTAGCTTTACCTTTAGAAATGGTTTTTATACATTTAGTACAGGCTAAAACTCGCTTACCATTTGGAAGTTTTGTTTTTTGGAGATTCGGATATTTCTTTTTTCGGCTAGTTGGGTTATACTTACCACGGAGCTTCTTTCTGGTGCCACCAATAATATAACTTTTTCCGCAAATTTCACATTGACGCATAGAATTATATATTAATTGAAAATTTATAAAATTGCAAGATTAAATTATGAATGAAAAAATTAAAAATTTATTAAGCCGGGGAGCAGTAAATATTATTGAAAAAGATAGTTTAGAAAAAAAATTAAATTCTGGTAAAAAATTAAGAATTAAATTTGGTGCGGATCCGACAGCTGCTGACTTGCATTTGGGACATATGGTTTGTTTAAAAAAGCTTAAGGAATTTCAAGATTTAGGTCATCAAATTGTTTTTATCATTGGAGATTATACTGCTAAAATTGGCGATCCTAGTGGTCGAAATAAAACTCGGCCTTCTTTAAGCGACGCTGAAATTAAAAAGAACACTAAAACTTATCTTGATCAAGTTGGAAAAATTTTAGACATTAAAAAAATAAAAATTTATAAAAATAGTCAATGGTTTTCAAAAATGAGTTTAGCTGATATTTTAAATCTTTCTTCAAAATTTACTGTTGCTCAAATTTTAGAGCGAGATGATTTTGAAAAAAGAATAAAAAATAAAGTAGAAATTTACTATCACGAGACAATTTATCCTATGATGCAAGCGTACGATTCGGTGATGGTAAAGTCTGATGTAGAAGTTGGAGGCAATGATCAAATTTTTAATATGTTGGCTGGAAGGGAATTACAGAAAAAAATGGGCCAAGAGCCGCAAGATATATTAACGATGCCATTACTTATTGGATTAGATGGTAAAGAAAAAATGTCAAAAAGTTTTGGAAATTATATTGGTATCGCAGAATCAAGCAACGAGCAGTTCGGAAAAATTATGAGTTTACCTGATAATCTTATTATTGAATATATGTTGCTATTAACAGACATTCAAACAAAAAATATTAATGAGATTGAGAAAAAAATAAAAGAAGGAAAGATAAATCCGCGAGACGCAAAAATAAAGTTAGCTTTTGAAATTGTAAAATTTTTTCATGGCGAAGAAAAAGCAGAAAAAGCCAAAGAAGAGTTTGAGAGAGTTTTTTCCAAAAAAGAAGCACCAAAAGATATGCCAGTAGTAAAGATAGATACAAACAAGATAAATCTTGTTGAATTATTAGTGAATAATAAAATTTTACCTTCTAAAAGCGAAGCAAGAAGATTAATAGAACAAAGAGCGGTAGAAATAAATGGCGAAAAAATAAAAAATTGGAAAGAAGAAATAGAAATAAAAAAAGAAGCAGTGTTAAAAATAGGGAAAAGAAGATTTGTAAGAATAAGGGTAAAAAACAAATAACAAATTTAAGCCAAAACTCAAAAGCTAAAGTCAAAAGTTAAAAGTTATTGATATATTACTTTTGCATTATAATTTTGAATTTTATCTAGAGACTAGAAATTAGAGATTTTAT
>CAYXLL010000015.1:0-9581 GCA_964465875.1 uncultured Candidatus Saccharibacteria bacterium | reverse complement strand
CCTAAACCATTGGCTAAATCAGCATTGTAAATTATTTTTAATTTTTCTTCTGAAATATCGCTATCTTCAATAATGGAACGAGGCCGTAATAAATAATAACGAACCGCATCAGTCCCATATTTTTTTACCCAATCAGTTGGCCTAATAATATTACCAGTAGATTTGCTAATTTTTTCTCCATTTAAAGTTAAAAACCCGTTGACTAAAATTATTTTTGGCAATTCGATACCAACAGATTTAAGCATTGCTGGCCAAAGCAACGCATGCCATCTTGCATTATCTTTCCCTAAAATATGAATATCTGCAGGCCAAAATTTTTCAAATAAATCATGATTTTCTAAAAATCCAATTCCTGTTAAATAATTAGTTAAAGCATCAAACCACACATACATTACGTGTTGAGGATGATCTGGAACTGGTATTCCCCATTTAAAAGAAGTTCTTGAAATAGGAATATCATGAATTCCTCTTCTAGCAAAAGCCAACATCTCATTTCGCCGACTTTCCGGAAAAACAAAATTTTTATTTTCTTCTAAATTTTTTATTAAAAAATCTTGATATTTTGACCATTTAAAAAAGAAATTTTTTTCAGTCACTGTTTGAATTTCTAAAGTTGAATGAAAAGGACATTTATGATTAACTAATTCATCTTCTGATAAATATGCTTCACAACCAGAACAATATAATCCTTTAAACTCGCCAAGATAAATATCACCATTTTTTTCTATTTTTCTCCAAATTTCCTGAGCTACTTTAATATGATCTCTGTCAGTAGTGCGCAAAAATCTATTATAAGAAATATCTAAAGCAGCTTGTTCTTCTTTATCAGACTGAGCAATACGATCAACATAATCTTTAATAGGAATTCTAGCCTCTTGCGCGGCTTTTTCCACTTTTTGGCCAAATTCATCGGTGCCAGTTAAAAAGAAAACATTATCATCGCCGATTTTTAAACGATAAAAACGCGCTAAAACATCTGCTATTACTTTTTGAAAAGCATGTCCTAAATGAATTGTGTCATTAACATAATCAATGGCCGTTGTAATATAAAATTTTTGAGGAGTCATTAAAGTTTTTCTAAATTAAATAATTAAAGATCATCAAATAGCGGCCTCTCCTTTTTTTTCTCAATTTTACGTCTAGAAATATCTTCGCTTATTTCTTGAATAGTAATAGCAGTAGGAACAGCCAAAAGCACTCCCATCCAAGAAGCAACCGCATAGCCCACTAAAAGTGAAAGAACTACTAATGCTGGTTCTACTCCCATTGTTTTTTTCATAACTAATGGTAATAAAATATTATTTTCAAATTGCTGAATTGCTACAAAAAGAATAACTACATAAAGCGCTAAAGCCCATGACTTTGATAAAGCCACAAAAAAAGCTATTACTCCGGCGATAACTGGCCCTGCCATAGGAACCAATTCAAAAATACCCGCTATGATTCCTAAAAGTAAACTATAATTAACATTTAAAAGTCGCAGCCCGAGAAAAGAAAGGCTACCAACAAGAAACATTAATAAAAGTTGAGCTTGCAGCCAACGCCCCAATCTTTTTTTAACTTGAAGATAAATAGAAATAATGCGTTCTTCGTATTTAGTTGGTAAAATTGCTCTTAAAAATTTTTCAACGCCGTTTTTATTAACTGTTAAATAAAAAGTGAGGACAACAATTACTACTAAAATTATAAAATTTCCAAAAACCTTAGAAACAAAATTAATAAAAGAATTGTCGCCATTCATTAAAGAATTAAGAAATCCTCCTTGCTGAGTAAAATTATTTAAAAATTTCAGAGAGCCAATGGGCTTTAAAAAGGTTGGTAATTTTTCTTCTAGGTTGGTAAAAAGATCTTTAAATTCGATGACAGCAATTGGAATAATAGTGTAAAGTAAAATCGCTAAAATCGCTAAGCCAATAATAAAAACCATCAAGACCGCCAACCAACGAGGAAATTTTCTTTTTTCTAAAAATGAAACAATCGGCTCAATTGCTGATGCTAAAACGATCGCCAATAAAAAAGCAAAAAAAGCTTCACGAGCAATAATAAAAATTGCTGCTGCTGCTGCGACTATCAAAATTCGCCATAAAGTAGTCCAAGAAATATCAATATTTTTTCTCTCCATAATTTAAAGATTATCAAAACGTCAAAATTTTTTCAATTTTTTCTTGATCTTTTACTGGACCTATTAAGGCAAGATTTAATTTGTTATTTTTAAAAATATCTTGAGCTACTTCTTTAATTTCATCAGCAGTAACGCTTTCTATCTTTATTTTAATTTCTTCGGGCTCCATAATTTTATTTTTAATAATTTCTTGAGAGCCATAAAAACTAGCTAATTCATCAGATGATTCTAGCCCTAAATACATATTACCAATTAAACAATTTTTCGCTCTTATCAATTCTTTATCTGAAACTAATTCATTTTTAATTTTATTTATTTCTTGAAGAACGGCAACAATAATTTCTTCTACCCTTCTGTTATCAATCCCTGCTGAAACTGCTAGATAGCCATGATCAATAGAAAGATTAGCTCCAGCATTTATATAATAACAAGCACCTAATTCTTCTCTAATCCTTTGAAAAAGCCTAGAGCTCATTCCGCCTCCCAAAATATTTGATAAAAGTTCTAAAGAAAATCTTCTTTTATCAAATAAATTATAAGCCCTAACGCCCAAAACAATATGAGTTTGGTCTAAGTCTTTTGTCTTTATTAAAACTTCTGGTTTGCTTTGCGATTCAATTGTTATTGGTTTCTCTTTTTTAAAACCTTCTTTTATATCTTTAAATTTATCTTTTAATATTTCTACTACATTTTTTTCGTTAAAAGATCCAGCTATCACAACTAATGTGTTTTTTGATAGATAATAAAGATCACGATAACGCAAAAAATCTTCTCTTTGTAATTTTTTTATAATTTCTTTTCTACCGGCAATATCCCACCCAGCTGGCTGGTCTTTATATAGTAAATTAGTAAACAATTCTTGAACCTTTCTCATCGGCGTATCTTCATAATAATTAATTTCTTCGATTATCACTCCTCTTTCTTTTTCGATTTCCGAAGGAGGAATCAATGGATTAAGATACATATCGGAAATTATATCTATTATTTTATCCAGATGCTCTGGTGTCGCTTTCGCAAAATAACCCGTATATTCAGTCCCAGTAAAGGCGTTATAAACAGCACCAATATGATCTAGTTCACTTGTGATATCAAAACTAGTTGGTCGATTTTTAGTGCCTTTAAAACAAAGATGTTCTAAAAAATGAGAAATACCATTAGTTTCTTTTGTTTCATATTCAGAACCAGCGCCGACAAGCACTAATGTTGTAGTTGAAAAACTTTCTTCTTTTGACGCTAAAACAATTCTTAATCCATTTTCTAAAGTTATTTTTTTATGCATTTTTTTATTATTTTATGGCTTAACTTGACCATCACCTGGCTTAACATAAGGATCGTTAGATAATTCAGTAGTTAAAGCCGCATCTTTACTAATTAATTCGATATTATTAAAAACATCAATAGCTTTTAGACTAGTTTCACTTAAGAGTGGCATATAATTACCTACTTGAGTAATATTGGGTGTTGCTTCAATTTGGAAAATTACCTCAACAGGTTTAGAAATAACTCCTTTTGTCGCCGGAATTTCATCAATTGTCCAACTAATTTCTCTTGTTCTTTCATTGTAGGTAGGAATTGAGGAAACGTTACTTTTCACTTTATCTAGCCATTTTACTCCTCCAGCCAACGAAGCTTTAACTTCTACATCTTTAACGTCAGTTGAATAATTTCTAATAATCCAATGAATTGTAAAATTAGTTGGTTGATCAACCTTCAATGGCCAAGTGCCTTTATTAATAAAACCACTAGAGGCATCTTTAAACAAAGCCTGGCTATCAATCTCAATAAAACCAGCGACCTGAATATTAAAATCACTCATCCCCATCGTTTTTTCTGCTGAAACATAATAAGGAGTAGTTGGAGAAATAATTTCGGCATGAGCACTCAAAACAAAATTTTTATCATTAGCTTTCCTGATTGGATAAGAAGATTTTGTTTTTATTGTAAAACTAGCTTTTCCAGAAACGCCTGGCAATAAAGAATTAAAATCAGAAATCTCTGAAGCAGTAAAGGTAATAGTGTTGTCTTTAGAGCTAAAAGAACCATTAGTAACTAAAGTTGAAAAATCAAACATTGCTCCCTTTAAAGTAACTTTTAAAATAACATCCTTCAAGGTAACGTCGGTATTGTTTTTATAATTTAACTCATATCTCAACTCTTCATTTAAAGAAGCTACATAAGATGTTTGACCATTGACGGTTAAATAAAGACTTAAAGGCGAAGAAGCAATATTAACAATCGATGTCTTTTTATTAATTACATACCTTTGACCATCAATTACTGCAGAAATAGTTCCTTCAATCGTAAAAGTAGATTCTTCTGGACCGTAAACAGTACCAGCAGCTACTAAAGTATCTTTATTTCCTTGTTTTAATTCTCCTAAAATCCAAATATTATTACCTTTATTCGGATTAACACTAGCGCTTTTAAAAGTAAAGTTTTTTGGATAATTAATTTCTACTTCAACATCTTGAAAATCAAGATTTGAATTATTTTCATAACTAACGCCAATTTCAAATTCTTCAGAATTCAAAACTTTTATTGGTGTTACTAAGTCGAGCTGGATAGCCGGTTCTCCAACGACTATCTCAATACTTTTAGTTTTTTCAAAGCGATTTTTAATATTAGGAGGATAATATGATAAAGAAATTTGAAAGCGTTTAGTTGCTTTTTCTTCCCCTAGAGCGACAAAGGAGTATTCTTTTTCAAAAAAAGTATTAATATCTAAATCGCCTACGTTTTCGCTTAAAATTCTTTTATTTAAATCTTGACCTTTAATTACAACATTGTCAGGTAAGTCAACAGAAATTTGAGCATCTTTTAGTTGAGCCTTAGAAGTGTTTTGAAAAGAAATTTTTAATATAAAAGGTACGCCAATTTTAACTTCTTGTGGTGCGTCTATATTAAGAGTAATATCGCGGCTTGAAAAAAATTGATGCAAATAAAAAGCTAAAAAACCACTTGCTATTAGCACCAAAACAAAAATCACCCAGAAAAATTTCTTTAAAAAATTACTGGCTTTAGAAATACTTTTTTCTAATGCAACATTTTGTGGAAGATTCTCTGGTTCTTCTGACCATTTTTGAGGAACTTCAATCATATTTTATTTATATTTAATATATTTTATTATATTCATTTTTTATATTAATATCAAATCTTTTTTGTTTATTTTTAAAGCACAGGTACTACAATAAAAAACTTGATCTTTTTTAGAAAAATATCTCACTGGTTTTTTCTTACATTTCTGACATTGAGCAAATTTTGGAGAAAAACCTAATGATTCAAGCATTAAAGAATAAGAAGGTGTTCGTTGTTTATTAATAACTTCAAAGGTTTTTAAGGTCGCCTTCCAAAAATTTAAATCGGGCTGAAGATCAAAGGTTATCTCTTTAATAAAAAGTGAAAGATTAATAGCTTGCTGATAAAATTTTTTTGATTTTTGTGCTTGGCTATTAATGATTTTTTTAATTTTTAAAGCATCGACTATCTGAAATCCATTTTTTTCAACTAATCTAACTGTTACTAAATTTAATGGCTCTAAATGGCCTCCTAATTTCGAGGTTGGTTTATAAATTCCCTTCGCAAGAGCAACTATCTTTCCATAATCTTTAGTATACAGATAAATTATCCCATCAAAATCTGTTTTTTTATCTTTATCTAAGACTAAAGCTTCAGTAAAATATTCCATCATGTTAAAAATAAATTTTATTAAGATTTTTAATAGAACACAACCGAATCAAAAATCATTAAACTTCAAAATTTTCTAAAAACTAGATAAGTTGACAAATTTGATTTAACTTGCTATTATTTTAACATAAAAATGATAAAGCCCCAAATGGGGTTTTTAATTTGAAAACATGAAAAAAACTATATTTTATCTACTTATTTCAATAGTTTTACTCCAACCAATAAATACTTCTCGGATAAAAGCTGATAATGCTTTAGGAGAAAAGTTAATGCAGCCAAGCAGTCAATCTAATATTGAACCTTATATTGAGAGAAATACAGATTTTATTGCAATTAATAAAGATGCTTTATTAAACCAAACGAATTTAAGCTCTTATTTAACTGTTTTTGTCACAGGATATTCTTCAACACCAGAAGAAACAGATGACACACCATTTATTACTGCTTCGGGAAAATACGTTAGAAAAGGGATTGTAGCTTCTAATTTTTTGCCATTGGGCACCAAAATTCGTTTGCCAGATATTTTCGGAGACCAAATTTTTGTGGTTGAAGATAGGATGAATAAGAAATATAGCGATAAAATTGATATTTGGTTTGAAGACCAAGAAGAAGCTCAAAATTTCGGCATCAAAATTTCTCGAATAGAAATCTTATAAATAAACGATAAAAAATAATAGTAACGAAACATTTCTACAATATAAATCGCTAATTTCTAAATTATAAAAAATCAAAAAATTCAATCTCCAATATTAAATAATACTTTAAGTCGAAAAAAATATTATCATTACCTCTACTGCTTGAATTTAAATCTAATGTTATTTTATAATTTCTTATTTATTCAATTTTTAAGATAGTATATCTCGCTTCACCTTGTGGAATTTTGATTATTACCTCGTCACCAACTTTTTTGTTTAAAAATGCCTTGCCAAGAGGAGATTCGTTAGAAATTAAATTTTCTTCTGGTTTTGCTTCAAAAGGACCAACGATTCGATATTTAAAAACCTGATTGTTTTTTTTCACTTCAATTATTGAGCCAATCTCTACTTTATCTTTATTAGTAGTTTTTTTTATAATCACTGCATTTTTAATCAAATCTTCTGTTTCAAAAATTTTTCTTTCAATTTTATTTAAAGCTTCTTGAGCTTCAAAAAATTCGGAATTCTCTGAAAGATCGCCGTATTCTTTAGACACTTTCAATCTTTCAATAATTTCAGGCCTTTCTATTTCTTTGAGACGTCTTAATTCTTCTTTTAAGAGATTTAATTTTTCTCGGGTTAAATAATATTTTTGAGGTTTATTAGCCATAGAAATAAAAATTAATCTAGTTAATAACAAATTAATTAAAATTTAAGCAACAAAATCAAAATAATAAATCAAGGCTAGATCCAAAATCAAAAAACTTTTGATATTTAGATTTTGGATTTGACATTTGACATTTGAATTTTAGATTTTGATAAGCTTGATTGATAATTTATCTTAATTTTAATTTTGAATTTCATTTGTCATTTATTCTTACTTAATTTTATCTTTTATTTTATATTCATCTTTCCATAACCACATTCTTATTTTTACTACTTCGACAAATACCTGTAAATAAGAAGATAATTTTACTTTTGATTCAGAATCATTTCTCCAAACAATTGGGACTTCCTTTATTTTAAAACCTAAATGTTTTGCCAGAGCTAAAGCTTCTACGTCAAATGCCCACCGATTAATTTTAGTTAAAGAAAAAATTTTTTGTGCCGCTTCTTCGGTAAAAGCCTTAAAACCACACTGAGTATCTTTAATTCCTGGCAATAATAAAATCTGAATTATTAAATTTCCAATATCACCAAGAACTCTTCTATAAAAAGGCTGCGGAGGCTCCAATTTAGCGCCTTTAATATCTCGAGATCCAAAAACTACATCATAACCTTGCTTAAAATAATCAATCATTTGAAAAAACTGATCAATAGAGGTTGAATTATCGGCATCCATAAATAAACGTATAGTGCCATTAGCACTTAACATTCCTTGCTTGACCACTCCTCCCTTCCCTTTGTTTTCTTCATTAGCAATTAGTTTAAGATTTTTTATTGTTTCGGAAAGTTTTTTAACTATTTCAACTGTAGCATCTTTAGACCCATCATCAACTACAATAATCTCATAAGAAAATGAGGCGTTTTCTAGCCGATAGTCAATATCAATTAATGTCTGAGGAATTCTTTTCGCTTCATTATAAGCAGGAATGATAATTGAAAGATAAGGCTTCATAAATAAATTTTTCAATTCTCAATTTTCAAAATTATTTAAAAATTAATCCATTGAAAATTAATTGATAATTAGAAAGTGATAATTGAAAATTATAGTCTAGTTAATACTTTTGCTCCCTTTTTTGTAATTGCTATTGTATGTTCAAAATGAGCTGACAAACTTTTATCAACAGTCGCATAACTATCATCTTTCTGTTTTTTAATGCGGCCGTCCCCTACTGTAAGCATTGGTTCAATTGCCAAAACCATTCCAGACTTTAAAACTAACCCCTTGTCTCTTTCTCCAAAATTATAAACCATTGGATCTTCATGCAACGAAAAACCAACTCCATGACCAGCTAAAACTTTAATAACTGAGAAACCATAAAGATCGGCAGTTTTTTCTATAGTGAAACCAAGGTCTCCTAATGTATTATTCGGCTTTGCCACTGCAATTGCTCTATTTAATGCTTCTTGCGTTGCTTTAATCAATTTTTTTGCTACTGGTGTAATTTTCCCTACACCAACCGTAAAAGCAGTATCAGAATAATAATTATTTAAAATCACTCCTAAATCAATTTTTAAAATATCACCTTCTTTTAATTGATAATTTGTTGGTTGACCATGCACAACTACTTCATTAACTGATGTACAAATAAAATAAGGAAATGGTTTTTCAGCGCCACCTGGCCTAAACCCCAAAAAAGCTGGTTTGGCATTATATCGTTTAAAAAATTCTTCAGCAATTTTTTCGAGATCTTTTAAGCTAATACCAGGCTTGATCGCCCTTTTCAACTCTTCGCTAATCAACACCGCAATCTTTCCTGATTCAGCAATACCTTGAATATCTTTATCGGATTTTAATTGAATCATTGATTCGCTTATGTATCTTAAATGGCAGCGGCTTACCATCAACCTCAAAATATTGATATTTTCTCTTTTTTAAAGCTTCAATCACTGGCAGAGTCTGAATTCTATATTCTAGCAAACGTTTTTTAATAATTTCTGGTTTGTCTAAAACTCGCCTATATAATTTTCCTCCACAAAAAGGACAATTCTGATTAATTTTTAATTTACAGTTTCCAATTTTCAATAGAGGCAGACCACAACTAGTGCAGATCAACCGTTGACTGTTTCTCTTTATAGATTCTTGATCAGAAATTTTAAGCCTAAAAATAAAAATATTTTTCTTACCATAAAGTTTTTCTAAAACATCCATTAAGCCTTGATGATTTCTATCGCCAAACGCTTCGTAAAGCGTTCGCGGTGAGCCAGACACTACAATCCCTAAATCAGCCTTTGCAAAAACTTTTACTCTCTGAGAAATTTGCCCTAACAACCAGCTTGGAGTCACTAATTTGCCTGATTCAAAAAACTCTCGTTGTTTTTGAATAATTTCATTATTTTTAAAAGCAGGATTATAAAGTAATTCTTCTAAATATCGGCCGGTATCAAAATGAATTAAATTTCTACTTTTAACTAATAATTCTGCCTGCGTACCTTTACCAGCGCCAGGCGGTCCCATAATAATAACAACTATTGTA
>CAYXLL010000014.1:7787-9647 GCA_964465875.1 uncultured Candidatus Saccharibacteria bacterium | reverse complement strand
TTCATCTATAAATGGCGTGTATCGATCTAAAGCAATTAAATTTGAGGTATCGGTTGGACATTGTGATTGATAATAGCGATCACATGTTATAAGATCACCTTTTGTCACTGTTTGCGTATGTGCGCTTTTTCTTGCCTTGACTTCACTTAAGTAGTAACAGCCGGAATTTATTAATTGGTTATAAAGATAATCTTTTTCTTCGGTCCAAGTTTTCCCATCAGGAGCTTTATCTTTAGGTTTATCGTTCGCTTGTTTAATCGCGTTTTGATAGTCTTGATATAAACCATTACACTCCTCTTGTGAACCGCTTTTTTCAATTATTTTTGCGCTCCGATAAGTAACAGCAGGATGATCTTCTGTCAAAACATAGCTATATACTTTTTGAATTGTTGTACTAGTAATACAAGCGCTTGGATTTTGAACGCAATAATTTACTACTGAGGAATTTGTCGTGCCTGAAATACACTCATCCACGCAAAAATAATTTCCAATTGGTTCAATGGACCATTGCATACAGTTATTAATAGGACAAGAACTACTTACACCCCTACTATTTACACCATTAGGATAATTATTGCCATACAAAGCGCTTACTGCTGAGCTCGTAGGGACCGATCGCCCACCAACTTTATATAACTTTAACTTATAATAAGTTGACTCCGTTGTTGCGCTTAAAACTTGTTTTAAAGAAGTTGTGATAGAACCACTGTCCCAGCCCGGAAGATCTCCTGTTGGTGGAAAGCCTCTTCTATTAGAGGTGTCCCATGACGAAGTTCCATTTGGATCAAATACATAAAATTGTGAATAAGCGGAATCTGTTGAACACCAATTATTTTCTTTTCTGTCTGGCATCATTAAACGAATCTCTTTAAAAGAGGGCGCTGATAATTCTTTGCCTTTTGGTTCAATGGACCATTGACATTGATCCCAACTTCGAACGTGCGTCGGCCCTTTACATAATGATGCCAGCGCCTGAAACGGAACTGCTTCTAGTACAAACACTGTTAAAACCACTAAAGTGCTAAATTTTAAAAATTTATTATTCATTGTTTTTATTATAGCATATTTAAAAAATTGTCAATAGTAGATAAATCTTTTAGCTTTAATTAAACTCGCTAGAGTTTTTTCTCAAGTAAATAGACTTTTTTTCAAAAGCCCTAAATTCGTCTCTATCAATTTTTTCTTTAAGATCATTTTAAATAAAATTAATATCCAATTTAATTATTTCAATGTCCTCAGTATTTTTAGCAATCATATCTCTAATAGCAATAAGTCGATCTTGAATTCCGGAAACTAATTCAGCTATCAGCTGAACTTGCGATTCAAAGTTTTCTTCCAAGACGCCTAAATAACGTTGATATTCTCCTCGTTGTTTCTTTAAAATTTCTTTAAGTTTTTCTCGCTTAACTCCATTATATTAATTTAAATTATACCATATTTTTATTGTCAATACTATAGATTAATATTTCTTGCGCTGATGGTGGTTTGAAGACCTGTAGAGACATTGCGAACTCCAACAGGACCTGTTTGAGGAACTGCTACTTTTAAGATAATCGTTATCCGTGTTGCTTTATTTGTTTCGTTATTACTTACAATAAATTTTAAATTTTCAACGCTAACATTCTCAGCGGTAAGAGGTTGAAAATCAGGCATTCCTTGAACTTTCCGCATTAATTTTTTACTACTTTGACTAGAATCCCACTTATAAGTTACTTGTTGACCAAGATAATTCGTAAAAGTAAGTTTTGTTGCCGAAGAACTAAATGTTGTGCCGGTTCTGATTTCTCTTGCCATTTGTTCAATTGCCAATGAAACATTATCATTAACTGCCATTAAACTTACCATTGCTCTTTGAGTTTT
>CAYXLL010000014.1:0-7687 GCA_964465875.1 uncultured Candidatus Saccharibacteria bacterium | reverse complement strand
CCAATGAAACATTATCATTAACTGCCATTAAACTTACCATTGCTCTTTGAGTTTTTAATGCTGTTACAAAACAACCGCTCGCTATTGTTATGACAACCACAAAAATCGTCATTGAAACTAATAACTCAATAAGAGTAAAACCTGCATAAGTAGAAGCTGACGTATGCTGATTAATACTATTAGAAGTTGATTCACGCTGATAATTACGCTGATTAATGCTGACATTGTATTTCTTCCTTGCTTCATCATAAACTTTTCTTACACAAATCATAGACTTGCTTCTCGACATAAAACTACAAATATAATCGAATACCACAAATTTCTTTGCATGGCGTTTTTCTAACTTTTTTAATTTTAAATTTATATCTTTATTCATATAAAAATCTACATTATTTATCTTGCTTATTCAGCGTCTTTCAGCTTCTGTACCAACATATTTCAGCATATTTATCGGCGTTATTTCTGTTTCTATTATTATAATAATTATAATTTCCAGTTAAAGAAATGATCTTCGACGTCTATTTCATAATTTCCACCTTTAATAGAATATGTCACAATAGAATTAACTTTAATTTCATTGCAATCGCCAGGGCTGCAATTCTCTGGTAAATTTTTAATTTTTACAACTCTTTTAAAAATAGTAGGGCTTCCAGCGGAATAGCTATAAATTCCGGTTTTTTTGTCAAAATTTAAATAAGTAAGTCCTTTTTTTATGTCGTTTATAGAAGCATTAAGATCGCAATCGGTAATTTTTTTTGATGGCAAACTTGATAATTTTTGGCTATTGTAAGCGATTTCATAGCAACCATTATTTATATCATCATTCCATTTCCCTTGTGCAACATTTGCGTCAATAATATTTTTAACTACTTCCACGCCTTCCATTGCCAAATCTGAAGCAATATAGCGAGAAGAAACGATCTTATTAAGGCCAAGTGATTGATTAAGAAGATTAAACATTCCTAAAATGCCTATTAAAAAAACCGAAATAGCCACCATTGCCTCAATGAGCATCTGGCCGGACGTTGAATTGAAAGATTGAAAGATTGAAAAATTGAAAGATTTTTTTTTCATTTTGTTTTATGGTGTAATTTATTGCATCGTTATTTGACCATATTTAGTAATTTTAACTGTTTTAAAATTTTTATCATCTAACTTTATTTTAATAGTCGCCTCATCAGGTGAACCAGATGAACCAGAAGTTATTTTTACTGTCGGATCAGGCGGAATAAAAACCACATCCGTTAAGGTTGTATCAAATTTAAATTGCGGATCAATTTGATATTTTTCAAAAAGCTCGCCAGAAGAATCTTCGTCGTAAATACCATTACAGCTCGTTTTCAAGTCCTTAAAAATTAAAAAAGTTTGTTCGTTGTTATTAAAATGCACGCCATAAGCACAAGGCTTATCAGCTTCATCTTCAGAAAATAAATTTATACTTAAAGATTTCGCCCGATTCAAAATACTTGCAACCTGCGATTGATCGCGAAAAAGCGCAATTTGCCTTTCACCATTATGACTAAAACCAATCATTATAGTTGTCAAAAATACAGTAATAACAATAATAACTAAGGTTTCGATAAGAGTAAAACCTTGGTTAGTTTTTAACTTAGAGCTTTTAGCTTTTAGTGATAATTTTTTAATTAAAAAATTTAACATTTTAAATAATAACCGTTTATTTAATAAACTTTTACTAAATTTTCAATTATTTGAAAGATTTCAAATACATAATTTCTAAAAACTAACAGCTAGAAGATAAATTAGAAACTAGAAACTAAAAACTATAAACTAAATAACCTAAAATATCCATTTATAATCTGAAAACCAAAGAAAAAAATTAATGTTGCTCCTAAAACTAAAAATGGGCCAAAGGGAACTGCTTCCTTAAAATGCTTTTTTCTAGACAACATTAAAATTATACCACTTATTCCGCCAAGTAAAAAGCTTAAAACCAATATTACTAAAATATCCGGCCAGCCGAAAATTAATCCAAGAGCGCTAGCAAGTTTAAAATCTCCCCAGCCCATTCCTTTTCCTTTGGAAAGAAAAATTATCAAGCCGAAAAAAACTGCGGCAAAAAGAAGACCAATAAAATGATTGAGCCAAATATTAGTAGAAAGCAATCCTAAAAATTTAAATATGCCTGAACTCCCTGAAAAAGGAACAAAAAGTAAAGCATAGTGACTTAAAAAAGATGACTGAAAGATTGAAAAACTGAAAGATTGCAAGATTGTTAAAAAAATTCCAAAAATTAATAATAAAAAATTAATAGAATCTGGAATAAGGTAGTGACGAAAATCAATAATAGATAATAATAAAAATAATTCAAAAATCAAAAGCCATAAAATAATCATTGAAAGATTGAAAGATTGAAAAATTGAAAAATTGGGATTAAAAAACTGAGAGTTGCTAAAACGCCACGGTACAAAAACAAAAATTAAGCCGCTTAAAATTTCAACGATCGGATATTGCCAAGAGATTTTCTGATGACAAGTGCGACAGTGACCTCGTAAAAAAACAAAACTTAAAACTGGTATTAATTCATACCAGTTAAGTTGTCTTTTACAATGAGGACAATACGATCGTCCGCCAAGAACCTTTAAATCAAAAACTTTTGCTCCATGACGATATAAACCCTCTGTTTCAGGACTTTCTTCTGGTTTATAACGTAAAGACACAACATTAATAAAACTGCCTATGCATAAACCAAAAAGGAAAAGAATTAAACGCATTGAAAATTTTTTAACTTAAATTTCACGCAGATATTTATTGCATTTTTATACAATAATAATTAGAAGCATCATCACACGCAACATTATAAACAGTACCATCAACGTCATTTGCAAGAACAGAATGATTAGTTTCTAATCTTGCCCGTAATACATAATTAGTACAAGTGCTATCACACGCATATGTATAGTTAGTCCACGCAGAGCAAGTACCACCACCGGGACAAAGCGGATCGTCTGGAATAACCCCAAATGATGAAAGTATTGTTTTTAAAGTAGTCCCAGTAGTACCAGACCAAGCTGTTACACCTTTTGGATATGTAGGATTTTGTTGAAGATATAACTCCAACGCAGTCTGCACTTGTCTTAAATCAGCAATTCTCCTCGTATCCCTTCCTTGTCTTCTGGCAGTATTAAGACCCACTAAAGCTACGCTTGATAAAATCCCAATAATTGCAATAACAACAAGCAGTTCAATAAGAGTAAAACCTGCCTTAGCTTTTAGCTTAGAGCTTTTAGCTTTTAGTAATATTTTTTTAGTCATTTTTTTAATAATCTAATATCTAAAAATCTTCGACCTTTATTTTCTAATTAAAATTTCTAATTAATATTCGTATATTAGCATTAAATTCGTATATTCGTAAAAAACAGCAAATTGTAAGGATAGTAAATCCGTAAAACTACTGAATGACTTGGCTTAAATTATATATCGGCATCAATACGGATGCAAATAATAATCCGACAAACCCACCAATAATTACCATTAAAATTGGCTGAATTAATTCTACTAAATTAGAAATTAAATCGTCAACTTCTCGGGAATAAAAATCAAATATTTTCATTAAAAGTTCTTGAAGTCGACCAGTACTTTCACCTATTGCCATCATTTGAGATACTAAAGGAGGAAAATATTCTTCATGCCGAGATAAAGAAGAAGACAATGCTTCCCCTCTTCTAACATTGTTTGCTGCTTCTACTAGTATCTCTTCATAAACTGCGCTATCAGTGTTATGAGCAGCTATTTCAATTGCTTGAGCAATTGGCACTCCACCTTTTATTAAAATACTAGTTGCTGAAACAAATCTAGTAATATAAATTTTTTTATATAAATTTCCTAAAACTGGCAGATGAAAAATAATTTCTTGAGAAACGGCTTTCCCTTCTGGAGTTTTAAAATA
This sequence comes from uncultured Candidatus Saccharibacteria bacterium, assembly GCA_964465875.1. Lineage (GTDB taxonomy): Bacteria > Patescibacteriota > Minisyncoccia > UBA6257 > UBA9933 > CAYXLL01. The sequence continues at coordinate 3,780 of CAYXLL010000014.1, read as the reverse complement.
TTCTCTAAAAAGCAAAACAAAAAGTAAAATTACTATTAAAATTGCATACCACCATTCTCGTAAAAAATCCCCAGTTGAAAGAAGAAAGCTGGTAAAAGCCGGCAAAGACGTTCCTGACTCTTCAAAAATTGGTTTTAATTGAGGAAAAACAACAGTTACCATTACGCCAGCAACTACTAAAAACAAAACAATAACTAACGCAGGATAAATCATCGCATTTTTAATACGATTTCTATTGTTTAAATCTTTTTCAAGATAATCAGCCAAAAAATTTAAAGATTCTCCTAATTGACCAGTAAGCTCTGCTGTTCTTACTATGGAAATATAAAATTCTGAAAAAATATCAGAACGTCTTTCCATTGCTTGCGACAAAGCTAACCCACTATTAACATCATTTGAAAGATCAAAAATTGCTTCTTTTAAATAAGGATTTTTAGTTTGACGATTCAAGGCCCTTAAAGAATCATCCAGCGGAATCTCCGCATCCAACAAGGTTGCAAATTGCCGAGTGAAAACCGTCAGGTCTTGAGGATTAACTTTTCTAAAAGATTTTGAAATTTTCTCAAAAACACCTTCTTTCTCAGCATTTTCAAGACTTAAAATAAAAAGATCATGAGAAGTCAAAATATTAGCGGCGTTTTCTTGATTTGCTGCTTCTACAATGCCAGCCTGCAATTCCCCTTCTTTATTTCTTGCTTGATAACGAAACTTCATAAGCTTACTAATTTACCAATTCCTTACTAAGATACTAATATCTACAAATATACAAATTTTCTAAAATTAAATTTGTATGTTCGTAATAATTTATATACTTGTAAGGTCAATTATGATCTCTCAATAAGTATTCTTAATTCTCCGGGATTTAATGAATACCTCTCTGCTTCTTCTAAAGAAATTTCTTTTCTTCTTACTAAATCCGCCAACGAACGATTTAAAGTTATCATTCCTTCTTGCGAACTTGTTTCAATCACTAAATCTATCTGATAAACTTTTCTTTCCCTAATAAGATTTCTAATAGCTGGATTAGAAAACATTATTTCGCATGCCGGCAATCGGCCTCCCTCAATTCTTGCCACTAATCTTTCAGAAACGATACCTAAAAGCACAGCTGCTAACTGCGACGCTACTTGATCTTGTTGCTCAGCCGGAAAAGTATCAATAATCCTATCAATAGTTTGGGCAGCCGAATTGGTATGAAGAGTGGAAAAAACTAAATGTCCAGTTTCTGCTGCTGTCAAAGCAGTAAAAATTGATTCTTTATCTCTCATTTCACCAATCATTATTACGTCTGGATCCTGTCTTAGAATTGAACGAAGAGCGCGATGAAAATGAATAGTATCTGTTTTAACTTCTCTTTGAGAAATAATGCTTTTATCTTGAACAAATAAATATTCTATTGGATCCTCAATAGTAATAATATGATCTGTTCTTTTATGATTAATTTCATCGATTAGTGCCGCTAAAGTAGTTGATTTGCCGTGACCAGCCGGACCAACCATTAAAACAAACCCTTGATTTGGTTTAGTAAAATCATGAAGAACTGGCGGCAAATTCAACTCTTCTATTGTTCTAATTTTAGAAGGAATTGTTCGAAGGGCAGCGGATAAAAATCCTCTCTGAAAATAAACATTAACTCTAAATCTGGCTTTATCTTCAAAAACATAAGCAAAGTCAATTTCCTTTTCCTGCGGCAAAACTGCTCTTTGCTCAGGAGTTAAAAGTTCTAAAACTAATCCCTCAACGGCTTCAGGCGAAAGAATCTCTTCTTTTTGAAGAGGAATTAAATTTCCATCGATTCTTATTGTCGGCCGTCTGCCTACAGCAAGATGAAGATCAGAAGCGTTCTGCTGAACAGTAATTAATAATAAATCATTTAATTTTTGTTTGTAGTCCATAATAAATAAATCAAAAATTCAAAATTATTTAAATTTAAAAATTTTAAAACTTTACACTGTAATTTTACATTTGATATTTGACTTTTGAATTAATTTTACCACATTTATGTTGTTTCACGCAAAACTGCTTCAATAGGAACAAGGCCGTCAAGAGCTTTAATAATACCATCTTGACGCAAAGTAATCATCCCCTGCCGTTTTGTTTCTTCCAAAATTCTAGTTTCCGTAGGATGAGTAACAATTATTTCTTCTAATTCTTTAGTCATCTCTAAAATTTCGAATAAAGCAATTCGACCAGTAAGCCCTTTTTTCTTACAAGAAGAACAACCAACGCCATGATAAATTTCATAAGGCGGCTGATATTTTATTGTTTCCTTAACTTCTCGAGGAAGTTTATCAAGCTCATTTTTAATAATTTCCTGAATTTCCGGAGGAGCAACTTCTTTTTTACTGCATTTTGGACAAATTCGTGGAATAATTCGTTGAGCAACCATTAAATTCAGTGTCGTCGGAAGTAAAAACGGTTCTATTTTCATATCCAATAAACGTGGAATTACTCCCGCGGCATTATTAGTATGTAGGGTCGAAAGAACAATATGACCAGTCAAAGCTGCATGAATAGCCAAATCTGCTGTTTCATTGTCACGAATTTCACCAACCATAATAATATCTGGATCTTGCCTTAAAATTTGTCGCAAACCAGCTGCAAAAGTATAACCAATTTCTGGCCGTACTTGAGATTGATTTAAACCATCAATATAATACTCTACCGGATCCTCAAGGGATAAAATATTAACATTTTCTTTATTTAAAATCTGCATAATAGCATAAAGCGTTGTTGTTTTACCGCTGCCAGTTGGACCAGTTAATAAAATCATTCCATAGGGTTTTTGAATGCCTTCTTGAACAACTTTTAAATTTCTCCCCATAAGACCAAGTTCATCAAGTCCCTTTAATCCGACGGTTGGGTCAAGAACACGCAAAGCGACTTTTTCTCCGGCTGGAGTTGGAAAAGTGGCAACTCGAAAATCAATATCACGTCCTAAAATTACTGTTCGAAAACGGCCATCTTGTGGAATTCTCGTTTCATCAATTTTTAAATTGGCCAAAATTTTAATACGAGAAACAATTGGTGGAGCAATTTCTAAAGGAAAAGAAGAAACTTCCTGCAAATCGCCATCAATTCTAAAACGAATTCTCCCGCGATTTCTTTGCGGTTCAATATGAATATCAGAAGCACCAGCGCTAACTGCCTCTTTTAGGGTTGAAGCGACTAATTTAATGATTGGCGCTTCTTCCGCTACTTCAACTCCTGCTTCAAGAGACGAAATTTTTTGAGACAGAGAAAGTCCTTTACCGGACTCAATTTTTATACTTTCCATTGCCTCCGCTACCTCTGATCTATAAGGAGCAATTTTTCTTAATACTGCTTCAAAATCAGAATGAGTAATGAGATAGGCGCCTAAATTTACTCCTTCTTTGTTAGCAATAAACCTCAAAACATCTTGAGCCTTAGAATCATCAGGATAAACCATTCCTATCGTTAAAAGACCATCGGTCAAAGATAAAGGAACGACTTTATAGTTTCTTATGGTTTCTTGAGGAATTTTTTTAATTAAATTTTCATTAATATCTTCTGGCTTTATTCTTTTTAAAGGAATATTTAAAAGCCGACTTTTAATTTGAGTTAGCGCTTCATCGTCAACTAATCTCTGATTAATAATTATTTCCTCGACGTTTTCTTTAGTTGCCTCAGCGTCTTGAAGAATTTTTTTGGCTGTCTCTTGATCAAGAAGATTCTCTTTCAAAAGCTCTTGAATTAAAATATTATTATCCATCTAAAATAATTAAAAATATAAATATCAAAATGTAAATGACAGTATAA
>CAYXLL010000013.1:0-9771 GCA_964465875.1 uncultured Candidatus Saccharibacteria bacterium | reverse complement strand
CAAGAAAAAGCGCACATACGCAAACAGTGACAAAAGGTGATCTTATAACATGTGGTCGCTATTATCAATCACAATCAAATTTATCTTCGCTTTTATATATACCTTGTCCAACCGATACCTCAAATTTAATTGCTTTTCCTGAAGGAGCACGAACGCCATTTACAGATGAAAACGGCGTTCAATCAACATTAGGAGGGTGGCGATTTGACTCAACATTAGGAAGTTGGCGGTCTGACTCTTGGAGCAATTATTATTTTAAGCCATTAGAAGCATCTACTATTGCTTTATCTTCCGAGACTATTTCCACTTCAACCATTAAACTTGTTGATCCTACTGAAACAGTAGCTGGTTTTATTTGGAATATTGCTGGTTATGATGACGAGAATAAGCCTTTTGGTGACTCTGTCAATTACTCTGGCATCAGAGCAGTTTATTTAAGTGGAGACGGTACTGTTTGGGATGCTAATCACTATAAGAAGAAGGAAAAAAGCGGGGGCTTTTTAAATGTAATATTAGGATTTTTAATTGGTATGGCTATAAATACTATAACAGGAGGTGGAGCAATACTGTCTATGACAAGTTTAGTTCAAACAGGGACAGTTGTCACGACCGTTGTAGACGCAATAGGAATGCAAATCATTATAACGCCGATAGTAACAACAGTTACCACTACTTTACTGACATGGGGAGATTTAGTAGTCTTAGGTTCATTATTTAGTAAGCCGGGATCATCGATTTCAGTCGGTGTCTTAAAAATGGTGCCTTGCAATATTACTTCTCTTCCTCCTTCAAGCGGAATCGTAACGCCTTTTATAAGAGTAAAAAGCAATGATGAAGGTAAGGTAATTTTGGGTATTATTCCTGATTCAACAAAAATTGGAACTACGACAGATTTTGTTCTTGGCTACAGTCTTTCTCGTCAAGGTCCTAGAGAGTCAACGTCTACTTTAATATATCCCCCAGAAGGAGGCGTGCCTGCCTATACTAATCCTGAAGAAGCTTATCAAGAAAAGGAATATACTGATTCTAATTTACAACTTCATGAGACATATCTCTATACAGCTTGGCCAATTTTAAGTCCAACTAGCACTCTTTCGAGAGTACCGGCTGTTTTAGAGGTTTATACTAAAGCTTTGCCAAAATGTACTTTTTCTGCGAAACCTTCTACGGTTTATAAAAATCAAAAAACTACGCTTAGTTGGGAATGTAAAAACGTAGATAAGGGCTGTTCGATTGATAATAAAATTGGAAGCGTTAATAAAGTAAGCGGTTCAAAAGAAATTGGGCCTCTTCAAAAGACCACCACCTATACTTTAACCTGTAAAAACACTGATGGGGAGGCGGTTAATAAAGTTACTGTCAAGGTTATTAGTGGCAGCTATCACGAGGTGGCTCCCTAAACAAAATAAAAGCAAGGTCGAATTCAATAAAAAGTTTTTAGATATTAGCTGCTAGCTTTTAGAAACTGAAAGCAAAAACTAAAAGTTAAAATTTAGAAGCTAAAAACTAATTACAATGGAAGAAAAATTTAAATTAGGTAAAAAATGGTTTTGGATAGGCATTGTTTTTGGTTTTAATCCTATTTTTGGTCTGATCTATGGTATTGCTCTTGTCTGCGAGAAAAAATTTAGAAAAGAAGGTTTGATTATTATTGGTTGGACAATTGTTTGGTATTTAGTGTTTGGTTTTGTATTAAGTCCGGCCCTAGTTAGAAAAGGCTATCTTCCTTCGTCTGATTGTTTGTTGAATTGTTATATTCAAAGTAATCTGCAAAAACAACTTCCAGCGATGCCTAACATTGGTGAACCACTATCTCCTTATCTACAGTAAATATTATATATTGTATATAAATATTTATATACAATTAAATAAATTTAATAAATAAAAACCTGCTATTTTATAAGCAGGTTTTTATGTTTGACAAAAATCTGGCAAAAAAGTAAAGTTATTATTATCTATAATTAGAATAATTGTAAATTTAAAAATCAATATATAGAAGGAGATTAAAGAGTAAAGCAAGTATTAAAAAGATAGAGAAGCAAATTCGTTTTTAGGGACTACAATTTGTCGCAAACTTCTTTCTTTTTATGTAAGCATTCAAAACTAGACAAAATAAATTTTATTTGTTATAATTAATAAATAATATAATTATTTTTATTTTGGTTGATTTAGACAAAAAGCACCTTTAAAAAAGAATAGAAGGAGAAATAAAAACTACAGCATTGCGTTATAGCGCAATGCTTGAAAAGGAGGTAAAAAATGAGAAAAATTAGAAACGTAGTTATGATTTTAATGGCTTTTTGTTTCACTTCTGTAATTTTTGGCGAAGAAATTAAGACTTCAGAAATTTTCAATTGGGTTGCTTCAAAGATGAGTCTTCAGATAGACCCTAAAATTCCTTTACCGGAGATTAAAGTGGCGTCAGCTGAAGATTTAATGGAGGTTGCTGTAAATATTATCTGGCGAGATTTTCAAGGGCCTTTACTGAAGGATTTTCTGAAAGATTTAGAAAAAAGCCAAGGTCAAGAAAGAACCACTGAGCTTACCAAGGAAGAAGTTATTAAAGAATTAAAAAACTTAGTGGTTCAATTTCGAGCTCAAGGCGAAGAAGATTTAGTTAATAATGAGGGGTGTTATGATCCCTATGAAAACATTATTTATTTAGCAAAAGGATCAGCGCTTTGGGTTTTGGTCCATGAAGCGGCTCATTATTTTCAGGTGAAATATCAAAAAAGATATCCTGAAAATAATGAAGTTTTTAAAAATATTTCGCCCCAAAAGCAAGAAGAAATTTTAAAGCAACACCAAGAGCTGGAAGAAGAAGCTAAGAAGATTGCTGCTGAATGGAGAAAAGAGTTTTGCCCGATTAAAGTAGAAATTTTTGTAATGCCAACAGCTCCTTATGTTAAATAAGGAGCCTTTTTGTTTTTCCAGTAGTTATAGCAAGCTTCGCTTGATATATCAAACCGAAGGTTTGCTATAAGAGGATTGCGAAGCCTAATAATTTTCTTGGTTAAATCTTGTCTTATCAAAAAACTTCATTGTTAATTGATAATACTTGGTTTAGCTAAAGGCTTCGTGAAAATTACCATCCTCTTAATACTACTGGGTTTGCTTAGTAACTAAAAATTGATATAATAAAGAAATGATACAAGAAACAAGAAACATGAAACATGAAAAAGGTCAGGTGATGTTAATTACTGTTTTAGCTTTAAGCGGAATGTTAATTGGAGCAACAACAATTGCCGGACTTTTAATGACTTATCAAATAAGAAATTCAGGAGATATTACTAATTCCATTAAAGCGATTATGGCTGCTGATGCAGGGATAGAATGCGGATTGTATGAATTAAGTAGAGATAATTTCAGCGATATCAATTCAACTAACATCATTTGTTGTGGTCCAGGTCAAAAAGTAGGAGATGTTAACGGTGACGGAGCCATTGATATTTTTGATTTTACTTTAGTAAAAAGAGTAATTGATGGCTCGCAACAAGCTCCATCTAATCTTTGCTGTATCAATCTAAATGGTGATAACCTTGTTGATGACTCTGATGCTAATCTTATCTTTGAAGCAGCTCTTAACCCTGATATAAATAATGGTACTTGTGGTATAGATATTGACCCTTGTCCTGTTTCGGTCCAGTCCTCGAATTATTGCAGCAGTAACTTGAAATTTACAAATGGAGCCTCAACAACAATTGAAAAAAAAGGTTTGACAATAAGATCTGTTGGAAATTCATCTCGAATTTACCGAGCCCTGGAAATGACTTTGACAGAAGAAAAATGACGAAGCAAGAAGTAAAAAAAAGGATAGAGCAGCTCAAAAAAACGATCAATCATTACCGTTATGCCTATCATGTTTTAGATAAATCTTTGATTTCTGATGAAGCCTTAGACTCTCTAAAAAAAGAACTTTTTGATTTGGAACAACAATATCCAGAATTTATTACACCTGATTCGCCAACACAAAGAGTTGGCGGTAAGCCGTTAGAAAAATTCGAAAAGATTCGTCATGAGCAGCCAATGCTTTCTTTTAATGATGCTTTTTCCGAGCAAGATATGAGAGATTGGTTGGAACGATTAGAAAATTATTTAAGTCAATCAAATTTTAAATTTCAAGTTCCTAGCGAAAAAGCTTTTTATTGTGAATTGAAAATTGATGGTTTGGCAATTGAGCTTGTTTATGAAAATGGTATTTTAGTTCAAGGATCTACTCGCGGCGATGGTGTTTTTGGTGAAGACGTTACTCAAAATTTAAAAACTATTGAAGCAATTCCTCTGACATTGACTGATACGGATTTAACACAGACTAATACATATGGTCCATATAAGTCAGCATTAGGTTCGCGTAAGTCCGCGATCAGTTTTCCGTCAAGACTGATAGTGCGAGGCGAAGCATTTGTTACTAAAGAAGAATTTGAAAAAGTTAATAAAGAGAGAATTCAAAAAGGATTCAAACCTTTTGCTAACCCTCGTAATATGGCGGCTGGTTCAGTGCGTCAACTTGATCCAAAAATTACCGCTTCAAGAAAATTAGACTCTTTTCAGTATGAGATCGTCACTGACTTAGGGCTTAAAACTCATGAAGATAAACATTTGTTTTTAAAAGAGCTTGGGTTTAAAACTAATCCTTATAATAAGCCAGTTAATTCTTTAGAAGAAGTTTTTGAATTTAGAAATTATTGGGAAAAAAATCGCGATAAAATTCCTTATGAAATCGATGGAATTGTAGTCATTATTAATGATAATAAAATTTTTGAAGCTGCAGGGGTAATAGGAAAAGCGCCGCGAGCAGCGATTGCTTATAAATTTTCTCCAAAAGAGGCAGAAACTGTTCTTGAAGATATAAAAGTTCAAGTTGGCAGAACAGGTATTTTGACGCCGGTAGCTGTCTTGCGTCCTGTAAAAGTGGGAGGGACTACAATTCGTCATGCCACTTTACATAATTATGATGAAATAAAAAGATTAGGAATTAAGATAGGGGATACAGTAATTGTTTCTCGAGCTGGAGATGTGATTCCTCAAATTAGTAAAGTTTTAAAAGAAATGAGAACTGGCAAGGAAAAAGAATTTAAAATGCCAAATCAATGTCCGATCTGCGGTTCTAAAATTATAAAAGAAGGAGTTTATTATAAATGTTCTAATAAGAAATGCGGCGCAGCGCACCGAAGATTTTTAAGACATTTTACTTCTAAACCCGCTTTTGATATTAGAGGTTTAGGTCCAAAAATTATTGATAGATTTTTAGATGAAGGTCTTATTTCAGACGCAGCTGATATTTTTGAATTAGAAGAAGGAGATATTAAAGTGCTTGAAAGATTTGGTGAGAAATCAGCTAAAAATATTGTTGATGAAATTCAATCTAAAAAAACGATAAGTTTAGAGAAGTTTATTTATTCTTTAGGAATTTTACAGGTAGGGGAAGAGACAGCGCATTTGCTTGCGCAAAAATTTTATCAATCTTGGGAGATTGGGTCTTTTAATATTAGGCGACAATCCTCTGGGATTGGATTTCTCAAAATTAAAGATATTATAAAATTTTTTCAAAATTTAACTCTAGAAGATCTTCAGCAAATTCCTGATATTGGACCAAAAGTTGCGCAAAGCATTTATGATTGGTTTCATAATCAAAAAAATATAAATTTTTTAGAAAAATTAGAAAAAGTTGGAGTTACTATAGAAAGTCAAAAGTCAAAAGTCAAAAGTCAAAAGTTAGCTGGCAAAATTTTTGTTTTGACTGGCAGTTTAGAATCAATGCCCCGTGAGCAAGTTAAGGAGAAAATACGCGAATTAGGCGGCGATGTTTCTGAATCTGTTAGTAAAAAAACTGATTATGTAGTAGTTGGCAGCGAGCCTGGTTCAAAATATGAAAAAGCAAAAAAGTTAGGTATAAAAATAATTGACGAAAAAGAATTTTTGAAAATGATTAATTTTTGATAAGATTAAGAATATGGCGCAAGAAATTATCGACAAAAAAACTTTAGATCATTTAGCAGAACTTTCACGAATTCAGTTAGATAGCGATGAAGAACAAAAAATTTTGAAAGACCTTCAAGAAATTTTAGGTTATTTTGATCTCTTAAAAGAAATTAATACCGATAATATTGAACCACTAGCTGGCGGCACAATTGAGCAAAATGTTTTTAGAGAAGAGGATGTAAAATCAGAAGGCAAAAATTTAACAGATCAATTTTTAGAAAAAGAAGACAATTATTTAAAAATTCCGCCAGTGTTTGAGTAGGTCTTATATTTTTTATTTTATGAATTTTACTATTAAGAATTTTCATAAGGGTTTGATAAATAGAGAATTTAAAGCAAGCGAAGTAGTAGAAGATTATTATCAAACGATCGAAGAAAAAGATCAAGAAATTGGCGCTTATTTAAGTTTGAATAAAATTGATGCAATTAGCCAGGCAAAAAAAGTTGATGCTGATCTTAATGACAAAAAAGAAATAGATATTTTAGCAGGCGTTCCTTTAGCAATTAAAGATAATATTTTAATAGAGGATCAGCCTGCAACTGCTGCTTCAAATATATTAAAACATTACCGCGCTAGCTACGATGCAACTGTTATAAAAAAATTGAAAAAAGTTGATGCTGTTTTTTTAGGGAAAACTAATCTTGATGAGTTTGCAATGGGTTCTTCAACTGAGACGTCTGCTTTCAAAAAAACACGTAATCCTCATGATTTTGAAAGAGTGCCTGGTGGTTCTTCAGGAGGTTCTGCAGCGGCAGTGGCAGCAGATCTGTGTGTGGCAGCTTTGGGCTCTGACACTGGCGGATCGATTCGCCAGCCAGCGAATTTTTGCGGCGTAGTGGGGCTAAAGCCAACTTACGGCGCTGTTTCGCGCCATGGTTTAATTGCGATGGCTTCTTCGCTTGATCAAATTGGGCCAATTACTAAAACCGTTGAAGATGCTGAAATTTTATTTAGTGCGATTAAAGGAAAAGATTCGTTAGATGCAACTACAGTGAATTTGGCAAATAAAAATTCCAAATTAAAAATTGAAGATTTAACCATTGGTCTTCCAAAAGAATATTTTGAAGAAGGAGGTTTAAGTAAAGAAGTGGCAGAAGCAATGGATGAAGTTATAAATAATTTTAAAAAAGCAGGATTTAAAATTAAAGAAATTAGTTTGCCGCATACTAAATATGCTGTTGCATGTTACTATATCATTATGCCAGCAGAAGCCAGTACGAATTTAGCAAGATATGATGGCTTGAGATACAGCAAATTACAAATGACAAATAGCAAATTACAAACTCTGAAAGAATTATATTTTGAGAATAGGGGATTAGGTTTTGGCCCAGAAGTTAAAAGAAGGATAATTTTGGGAACATTTGTTTTGTCATCTGGCTATTACGATGCTTATTATGCAAAAGCGCAAAAAGTAAGACGTTTAATAAAAGAAGATTTTGAAAAAGTTTTTCAAGATGTTGATGTGATTTTAACGCCGGTTACGCCTACTACTGCTTTTAAAATAGGTGAAAAAATTACTGATCCATTATCGATGTATTTATCAGATATTTTTACTGTTCCAGTAAATTTAGCTGGTTTGCCAGCAATTTCTATACCTATCAATCCAACAGCCAAAAGTTCTAATCTAAAAGCTAATTTGCCAATAGGTTTTCAGCTCATTGGCAAGCCATTTTGCGAAGAGGAAATTTTAAATATTGGTAAAAACTATGAACAATTTTTTAGAAATAATTAGTAAAATTTTTAGTGGAGTTTTTTCTGTTTTGCAGTGGATAGCTTTAATTATTTCAGGAATATTACTATTTGGCATTATTTTTCTTATTAAGCATTTAATTTCTTTTAGGCAAGAAAAAAAACGACTGAGAAAATTTTAAAATTTGTTGCGGGGGTGGGAGTTGAACCCACTTCTGGAGATTATGAGCCTCCCGAGGTAGCCGTTCCTCTACCCCGCGGTAAATTTTAATTTTAACTTAAAATTAAAAAATTTGCAAGATTGAAAATTTTTGTAAAATTCGTTATTCTTATCAGATAAGCAAATTTTATATGCGGGTGTAGTGTAGCCTGGTTAACACGCCTCCCTGTCACGGAGGAAATCGCCGGTTCAAATCCGGTCGCCCGCGCCAAAATTTTTAAAAGAATGGTTTGTTTAGGGCGTCGAAATTTGCCGGCGTAGCTCAGAGGCAGAGCGGACGTTTCATAAGCGTTAGGTCACAGGTTCGATTCCTGTCGCCGGCACCAATAAATAGAAAAATTAATGAGAATAAATTTGTTTTCAATTTACTATATAAATACATATAATATAAAACATTTAAAAATTTAAAATTATGGATATTGAAGAAATAAAAAAATCTTTTTTAACTGATTTGGAAAAAATTAAAAATCAAAAAGATATTGAAAAAATTAGAGTTAAGTATCTTGGACGACAAAATGGAAAATTGACGCAAATTTTGCGTTCCTTGAAATATTTACCAATTGAAAAAAGAAAGGAAATTGGTTCTTTAGCAAATTCTTTACGAAAAGAAATAGAAGAGTTGTTAGATCAGAAAATCAAAATGATACGTGATACAAAATACATGATGCATGAAAAAATTGATATTACTCGCCCTGGCATTAAGCCAAAAACTGGGCATCTTCATGTTTTAACTCAGGTTGAGCAGCAAATTAGACAAATTTTTTCTTCGATAAACTTTTCGGTTGTTGAAGGACCAGAAATAGAAGATGAATTTCATAATTTTGATGCCTTAAATATTCCAAAAGATCACCCTGCTAGAGATTCTTGGAACACTTTTTGGCTTAAATATGACTCTAAGAAACAAATACAGTCAAATACTACAAATAAACTATTGTTGCGGACACATACTTCTCCTATGCAAATTCATTATATGGAAACTCATGAGCCGCCATTTCAAATAATTGTTCCAGGGAAAGTTTTTCGTTATGAAGCTACCGATGCATCTCATGAAACTAATTTTTATCAGGTAGAAGGTTTAATGGTCGGAGAAGATGTTTCTTTAGCAAATTTTAAATTTATCGTTGAGGAATTTTTTAAGAAATTTTTTAAAGGACAAAAGATTGAATTTCGTTTTCGGCCGAGTTATTTTCCATTCGTTGAGCCGGGCGTAGAAGTTGACATTCAATTAAGTCAAAGATCAAAAGTTAAAAATCAAAAGTCCACGTGGTTAGAGGTGATGGGCGCTGGAATGGTTCATCCAAAAGTTTTTGAAGCAGTAAAATATGATCCTTATAAATTAACAGGATTTGCTTTTGGTTTAGGTATGGAAAGATTAGCAATGATAAAATATAATATCCCGGATATAAGATTATTTCATTCTGGAGATTTAAGATTTATTAGACAATTTTAAAATTATGAAGTTTTCTTTGTCACTTCTTAAAAAATTTGTTCCAGGTATAAAAAATAAACAGCAAATTGTTGATGCATTAACAATGCATGCTTTTGAGGCAGCTGATTTAGGCGGCGATATTATTGACGTTTCTATTTATCCTAATCGTTTTTCTGATGCTGCTTCTCATTTTGGTTTAGCAAGAGAGCTATCAGCAATCCTTAATTTAAAATTAAATCTTCCGAAAATAAAATTTCAAAAACCAGTAAAAAATTCTAAAAAATTTAAAATTTTAGTGGAAGATAAAAATCTTTGTCCTCGTTATATTGGTCAATATTTTGAAAATGTTAAAGTTGGGCCATCGCCAAAATGGATGCAAAATGTTTTAAAATCTTGCGGTTTGCGGCCAATTAATAATATTGTTGATATCACTAATTATGTAATGCTTGA